>CAZCIV010000247.1:0-4470 GCA_964498595.1 uncultured Flavobacterium sp. | reverse complement strand
ATTCGAAATAGTTTTCTTTCTTCATGGCTTCAATTAATGAGAAATACAATTCCCCTAGGTTTTCCATTTTTTCAGAGTCAAACATATGATTATATTGGGCGTAATATTCACACCACTTTTTATCTTCCATGGTTAATTTGTGATTATCATTCAATACCAACTTTGCCATGTTTATTGTGATGTTAATTCTATTGATAATAGGAGGTAGGCTGTTTACTTTACTCTCGGCGTATCCAAGGTTAATTAATTCAGCGCTTATTTTGTCAATCAATTCTTGAATCATCGTTTACGCTGGTTTATGACCCATAACGTTATCGCAATTTGCGTCAGGCGTGCTTGAAACAGCGTCCTACCGAAATGCTTATAACAAAGATAGATGTTTATTAGCATTTGCAAAATGAAACAATTGTCTGCCTTGAATTTTTGCAAATGCCTTAGATGTCTGCCACGCTGGCGCAAATTGTGGGTTATAGGTTGCCAACCACACTTAGTTTATAATACTTCTATTTCGATGTCTGCATTACCTTTTCGGTCAGCATTACTATATTTAATAGAAAGTGTTTTATTGTCTACAAGAAGGTTGAATTGTCCTGAGCCTTTTTTTGATTTACGAGAATGTTTTTCTGTTTCGCGAATAGCTTTGTTGTAAAGAGTGTAATATTTCCCGTCTTCTTTTGATAATCTAATTATGTCTTTGTCTATTTGGCATTTTTCGTAACCTGCACCGCTACAAATTAATGTGTCGCAATTAGGCGATGTGCTATTGAAGTGATAAACATTGTAACCAATTTTACCAAACAGTAATATTTTCTTTGCGCCACCGTGTCTTGAAACATATATTTTTTTGTTTTGAGCGTCGGCATATTGTGTCGCAACGAAACACATTAAAATGATTAAGAAGATTTTTTTCATAATAGTTGTTTTTTTGTCTAACGTAAAATGTAAATTGAAGATACAAAACTTTGTGTCAAAATTTAATTTATTTTCGGTAGTGTCTAGGTTGGTTACCTATAACTTTTTCACGCCTAGCGAAGAAGCCGATTTTTAAAATTAGTTTTATTTGCGATCTAAGATCTTTTTTTCTTTCAATTATTCGTTTTACGGAATCAAGATTCCGGCTATTGTGCTAGACGTGTGTTAGCAGTATTTTCTTTAAATTCTTCTTTAAGTATTGACATTATTAATTTGTCATGATACTCGCCATCTCGAAAACAAGCTTGTCGTAACCTTCCCTCGATATTAAAACCAGCTTTCTCATATGCTCGAACACCTCCAACGTTAGGTTCTGATACAGTCAACATGATTCTATTAAGATTTAATTTTTCAAAACCATGTTTAACCACTTTATGTGTAGTAATTGTCCCAATTCCATTTCCCCACTGGTTTTTATCTCCAATAAAGATGAAATATTCACCGTTTTTGTTGATGCTTGAAATATTACAGATCCCTGCGTATCCTATCAAGTTGCCGTTGGATGAAAGGAATATGCCAAGGGTATAATCATTTGTATTTGATAATAAATTTGAAAACCATGATTTTATTTCATCTTCCGAGATCAATTTTTGAAAAGATGTCAATGAATATTTTATTACCTCTTCATCTCGTAACCAAGTAAAAAATGGTGTGATGTTTTCTTCAGATAATGGCTTTAATTCTATCATTGGTTTAGTTCTTCAATTACTGCTAACGGTTTTCGGCTTTGCGAAGGTGGCGATTTTAACCACGAAATTTTATTCGAAGTACCATGTTTCAAATTTACGAAAGATTGTCATACGAAGCACTGAACCGCCACTTTTGCAAAACCCGTGTTGGTGGCTGGTGTTCTAGTCATTCGTTAATTTTTAGCACGACATTGCCCTTTTTTCGACCTGTGTCAACATATCTATGTGCTTCTATTATCTCATCCAATTGAAAGGTTTTGTCAATTACTGCATTTATCTCTCCTTTTTCAAATAGTTCTTTTAATAGTTGCAGTTGTTCTATAGTTTCCGAAGCATATCCTAAATTTACACTTTTATAAATGCCGTTTTGGGTCAAGAGGTTTCTACAATCCTTTTTGGTGGTTTTACCCACAGCATCAAAGATTATATCAAACTTTTCTGTTTGTTTAGTAAAGTCTTCTTTGTCGTATAGAATGACGTTTTTAACTCCCAATTCATTTACAAGTCCAAGTCCTTCGGAACTGCAAACTGCGGTTATATCTGCTTTGTGATGTTTTGCTATCTGAATTGCTGCTGTTCCTACTGAACCCGTTGCACCGATAATCAGGATTTTCGGGTTTGGCTTTTCGGCTATCTTTGCTTTTTCTAAAAAATGAATGGCTGTTTGTCCGCCAAAAATTATAGAAACGGCTTCTTCAAATGTTGAATTGTTGGGCATTGTAATGACGTTGCCGTTTTGATTGACGGCAATATATTCTGCGTAAGTACCGAACCTAAAACCTGTCATGCCAAAAACTTTATCTCCAACCTTGAATTTGGAAACTTTATTTCCAACAGTTTCAACAACTCCCGAAAATACTGTTCCTAAAATGGGTTTTCTCGGTTTTGAAAACCCTAAAACCAAGCGCATAATTACTTTCATTAACCCCTTGACATCAAGCCTTCTCACCCTGACATCCCCCGAATTAACAGCAGTGGCCATTATTCTTACAAGTATTTCATTTTCTTTGGGTGTAGGTTTGGAAATTTCCATGACTTGTAAAACTTCAGGTGAACCGTATTTTGTGCAAATAACTGCTTTCATTTCGTAAACAATTGTATTATTGTATTCGTATTGCACTTCCGGCAATTACTTTCCAAATGTTTTTTGATAATTTCCATACTCGCAAATATCTGTACATACCGTCAATGTTTTGGTCTGAATAGTTTGCCTTTAAATTTAGGACAACCGATACAATAACAGTTTCATCAATGCAGGATATTATTTGTTCTTCAATTTCAATATTTTTTACTGAAATTAATCCCAAACGATAATTTTCAATATCTTTCCGTTTGTTGATGGTCAGTCCGGATGGGATATTAAAAATCAAATTATCATCTAATAATTCTTCGAGAGTATCTATTTCTGAACTTTTTACAGCATGTAAAAGTCTTCTTTCACACTCGATAATTTGCTCTTCTTTGGTCATAATTAAGTTCTCTATTTTCAAAGGTGTTTAAAAATTCAATCCAAAATGTAGTCCCGGTTCCCCGAAGAAGAATTTAGACCATCTGTCATCTATTTGTTTAAAATCGTCAGGCATTTTTGTATGATAAGGTCGGTGAGTTATAGCAATTGAGGGCTGAATAAAGAATCTATCTTTAAAAAGTTTAATGTGGTAGCCCACTCTATAAGTGTTGAAAATTTGAAAACCATTGTCGATTTTATTCCCATTGTTATTCACAAAAGTTTGCCAAGCATTCATTACGTGAACTCCTGCATAAAGACCTTTCCACAAAAATCGTTGATAAGCCAATGCAAAACCATATTCACGAATATAACCTGGAAATTCTTCGTCTTGTGCTTGAAATGACTTTCCATACGGTGTGCCAAGCGGCCAAGCATATTTCCAAGTTTTTAATTCTAATGAAATCACATCTCTTCCTGTAATGCGATAGCCATAGTTTAGCTGTACAAAATCAGGTCTGTTTTTGGGGGCTAAATTGCCCAACATAAATAGTGTACTACCAATAAAGTGTTTTCTGAACGTACTGTCTTCCTTAGAATATTGTGCTTTCACCTGTAAACTGCTTGTCAGAACTAAGACAAGTCCAATCCATAAAATTTTCTTTTGCATATCTTTTTTTGATAATTAAATGATACTGCAAAAATAAATTGGTGGTTTACCTAAACTCGTTCACTTTAGTTAAGAAATGAATCTCAACGCTTACTTTTTTCAAAAATTCTTGCTCTAAGTCTGCTTAATGATTGTGGCTTAATGCCTAAATAACTCGCTAACTGGTGTTGCGGAACACGTTGAATAAGGTCAGGTTTTTTTTCTAATAAATTCAGGTATCGTTGTTCAGGTGAAGAAGTTTTAAACTCATCAAAATTGATTTGTTGTTTGGCTAACAGTTCTTCTGATAATATTCTGCAAAGGGTTTCAAATTTTGGGAATTTACTAAAGATTTCAGACTCCATATTTGGATTTGAAACAGAAAGTATAGAATCTTCTACACAAGCGATAAAATATTCAGAAGGCATTTTGGTCAGGACACAATTTGGTGTCAAACCTTCCATTTCTGTGTAGAAAGCGGTAGTTTTTTCTACACCATCTAAAATGTAAAAAGTTCGAATACAACCTTTCAGGACAAAGTAGCCGTCATTAGATTTTTGTCCTTCTTTTAATAAAATAGTACCTTTTTTTTCAGTGCGAAATATGTTTAAGGAAATGATTGCGTTCTTTTCATCTTCTGTCAGAGAAACATATTTTGAAATAAAGTCAAATAGTAAGTCTTGCATAATATTTTCTATTGTTACTGTCGTCTG
>CAZCIV010000246.1:0-4479 GCA_964498595.1 uncultured Flavobacterium sp. | reverse complement strand
CCAGCGGTAAAGGTCAAAAATTCCAACTCGTCAAGATATTCGTTTAGTTTATCTTCACTTTGGTTTTGAGTAACAATTCCTACTACTATTGATTTTTCAAAGTCAATAACTTCTTTCTCTAACATAATCGTTCTTTAAGAATACAAAGGTACGAAATAGCAAGCATAAAAAAAGCGACTCAATTTGAGTCGCTTTTAGAATTTTATTTGAAGTGTTAATTTACAACAATATCATCAATATGCATTGTTGTTGTTAAAGCAGGAGAAAAACTATATCCACCAGTATATTCAAAAATAATGAAACCATTTCCTGATAAAGAACCAAAATTATATGATCCACTATTCACGAAAGGTTGGGAAGCACTTCCTGAATTTCCAGAAGCAATTGTAAAACTAGAAGTGATATTAACTAAAGTGGCAGCATTGATATCTCCAAGAGGTGTATAATCAGTAGAATAATATACTTTTAAAACACCACCAACATTAAATCTATCTTGAGTTTTAAAAGAAAAACTATTAGCAGCCGTAAAATCTACAGGAACAATAAAGTAAACTTTGTTTAGTTGATCTTGAAAAGTAGTACTATTACTAAAAGCAGACATTTTCAAATATTTGTTTCCGCTAAATGCTTCAACATACCAATAATCAGCACCAACAGCTGCATCATTTACATATTTTGGAAAAATTCTTTGACCAGTAGTTACAGAACCAGATGTATAAGACTCGAAATTCTCAGTAAAAGACCCCAAGTAATTAATTGCAGTTCCTCCCAAAGGTGGATAAGCATCAAATCGTGGATTAGTTAAATTAATATCATTTAGGGTTCTTATCATAAATTGATATTCACCATTGTATTTAGTTAAAACACCTCTTATTTTTCCGTTCTCAGAAGGAACAATATTACCTGCAAAAGTTGCAAATTCACTTACTCTTAAAGCCACAGTGTTTCCAGAATTATCAGAAATTATATTGTTTGTTGCGCTACCAGCGGTGTTAGAAGCATCATAATAAGTTCTCCCGACATTTGAGTCTGAAAATTGAACGTTATCAAATTCAATTAATTTATTTAAGTAAGAATCATTCAAGGCTGTAGGTATTGAAACCCTATTAATAAAAGTTTCTTCATCAACTTTTGAACATCCCTTATTAACAATGTCCTCAAATGTTAAGCCGTTCAATCTTCCAACTTGATCTTCTAATGGTTCACCTCGATCTAATAATTCACCAATTTCTAAAGAGTTTGTCAGCGAATTATTATAAAAATATAAAGAATTCATTTTAATATACACTTTTCTTCCTGGCTCATATTTTGTATATAAATTATAAGCATCAATTGGAATACTAAATCCTTTGGCACCATCAACAGAAACAAGCGAAATAGATTTGTAAAAGTTACCACCTTCATCACTTGAGGTAACATAAGCTTCTATAATGTCATCTGTTGAATATTGTTGAATATTTGATGTTGCTAAAATTGCAACATCTTGAATGGTTTTGTTTGAAATTAAATCATTACACTCCCCATCTAAATTTGGGGTGCCATAATCATCTCCGTTAACACAACTAGTAAGAGAAATGAATATTGATATACCAAGAAGTATTGATATCTTTTTCATATATTATAAATTTTTGTTATAAATTTTTATATTATCTAGTCTCAATGAACCATCCATATCTAGATTTGTACCAGACCCAACACCTTTGAAAGCTATGTAAATATCTCCTGAATAACCTGATAAATCAATTTCTCCAGAATAAATATTAATATTTCCGTTAGAATCTGTGTTTGATATATTTGTATTGTTGTTTGCAATGTTCGCAACTATTGGAGTCCAAGTAGCAGATAAAACATCAACCCCATTAAAATCACTTGATATAAAAACTTCAATTTTGTTTGCTGCACTAGTTACATATTCAGTAGAAGTCTGAAAAGTTAAAACTTCGTTTTCAGAATTATCTAAATTTACTTTTGGGGAAATAGCCCAAGATATGTTTGATACTTCTCTATTACCAATTATAGGATCGTATCCTGTAAATTCTAAATATCCATTACCATCAGTTTCTTTTTCAAACCAATGTTTAGTCCCAGCTTCAACAAAAGAAGTCCATTCACCATAGTTTAAATATTCATCATCATTTATGATGTTGGTGTCAAAAACTTCTTTAAAAACAGTTGGTTTAAAAGAGGCAATGTTATAATCATCATCTTTCACACAACTTGTAAAAACTCCTGTTGTAAGAGTTAATAACAATGAGAATTTAAAAATATTTTTCATAATTTAATTTTTTAGAAATTAATGTAAAAGTTAACAAAGAACGTTCTTCCATATCCGTAAAAATATTTTGGACCAAAAGAAGGTGTTCCATTTGCTTGATCCGCTTGTAAATCAGGAAAAGTTGCTTTTCTTGATTGTTCAAAACCACCTGTTTTGTATTCAATATCTAATAAGTTGTTAATAGAGGCAAAGAAACCAACAGTATTTCTATTTGCTTTACTAATTCTCCAAGATTTTCCACCAGTTAAGTTTAATAAGGCGAAACTGTCAAACTTTTCTTGTTTTAGTAATTTAGTAACGTTTTCAGGTGTAGCATTTTGGTATCCAAATCCATCAGAATCTATTACAAAATTATCTGTTCTTAAAATATTTGCAATATCAATATAGCTGTTAGCTAAATAATTGATATTAGCCCCTACCCACCAGAAATTTGGATCTCTATATTCTAAACCAAATGAAGCAGCTGTTTGTGGCATACCTGGTTGGTGATAGTCTTTAATATAAACAGTACCAAAATCAGTTAATGAGTTGTTTCCAGCAGCAGCTAAAGCATCATCATTAGTTTTTAATTTTGCATTGTCTGAATAAATATATTGTCCATAAGATGCAGCTACAGTAGCTTTAATTGTAGACGTAATTTGGTATTCTAAACCAAGTTCTGCACCCATATTTTGTTTGTCAATTCCAGTAACAATTTCACTTACGAAAGTATCTTCGTCACCTCCATCGTCACCTCCAATTCCTTCTCCATAGAAGAAAGCAATTTCAGTAGCGTCTTGAATTTTAGAATAGAAACCGGTTAAACGAGCTTTGAATTTAGGAGCTCTTAAGATATAACTAGCATCAGCGCTTGTAATTTTTTCACTTGTCAAATCAGGTGTAATTACATTATTCATTCTCGCATTTGAGAAAGAGTTTCTTAAACTTGGTGCTTTAGTTTGATATAAACCATTAAAATCTAAATAATTTTTTCCGTTTAATTTGTAAGTTAAACCTCCTTTAAATCCGAAGTTTTCAAAAGTAATGCTTTCTCCTTTTCCGTAAGAGTTGTCAGCATAGATTCCGTTTCTATAAAGACCTTCTCTTTGATATTCTGTTCTAGAGAAAGATTGTGCTAAATAGAAATCAGCTTTGTCATAAGTAAATTTGAATTGAGTGAAACCATCAAATGTTAAAGCGTGTAACAAATAATTGTATCCATAAGTTTCGTTTTCACCAATTTGTCTATTTGGATTGTTTAAGTCTGATTGACTTGCATCACCAGTATAGAAAGGATCGATATCTAAGAAGTATTGACCTCCTAATAAATCTAATAAGTTTTGGTAATTGTGAGATCGTAATTTTCTGAAGTTAGCACCAGCTGTTAAGCTTACATTTTCAGAAATACTTGAATTTAAAATACTGTTAGCGCTTAATTGATTGTCATCTGTTCTATCTTGATATAAAACATAAACGCTTCTTCCAGGAAATGCACTGTTTTGGTTCGCAATATACATAGCATTCCAGTCAATTTGAGAACGAGATCTGAAAGCACTTGAATAGTATGCGTTTTCAATTGGGTCTAAACCACCATTTAAGTTACTATAATAACTTGGTAAGTTTCTATAATACGTTGGGTCTGGATTGTTTCCTAATTGGTAATCTAATCTTGAGTTACCGATCGATCCTGTTTGAAAGGCAACATTTGTATTTAAAGTTGTTTTTTCAGTAATTTTCCAATAATGCGATAACATTACAATTGGTTCTTCAACATCTTTATCTCTTGAGTTACGTTTTTTACCATCTTGCCAACCCCAGTAAGAGTTGTATTGAATACCCATTAAATCATTTACCTCTTTAGTGTTTGGAGAGTTTTTTCCTCTACTATTTTGAGCATAAATAGCAGTTAAATTCAAACTGTGTTTATCGTTGATTTTTTTCTCAACACTAGCAAATAATGAATTTGCACTATAGTCAGTTCCTTCAAAATAACCTTCTTCCGCCCATCTTCTAGAAGCTGAAACCACGAATGCCCATCCGTCTTTATTCATACCTGACGCGTGAGTTCCCATCATTCTCCAGCTATAGTTGGTATTAGTACCCGACATCGAAATTCTTGTTCCAGGACGGTAAAAAGAAGCTCTTGTATTAATTTCTTGAGTTCCTAAAGCACTACCAAATGTGTAATCAGATGGAGCAGAACCCATTGTAAATTCTTGATTTCT
>CAZCIV010000245.1:0-4516 GCA_964498595.1 uncultured Flavobacterium sp. | reverse complement strand
ATTTTATCTTGATTTACAAAACCGCTAATTTCTTCGAATCGAAATTACAATATGTATTGGCGAGTAGTTTGTTGTATCCGTTTTTTAGTGTTTCGGTGGCAGTGTATTCATTATTTGGAAAATACAATTGGAAAGGACGAAATTTTAGGAAATAATTAGCTCGAAAAGACGATTCATTTGGAACGCTGATGACACGGATATATCGGATTTTCACAGATTTTTTAACCACAAACTTGTCATGCTGAAAGCATCTCTTTCATGTTCAAAATTAAATTTTTGAATTTGATTTTTGAGCTTGTAATTGTACTTGATTTTACCCTTTTATTTCTCCATTTTAATAATCACTGGAAGTACGAATTGCGTTTTTACTTTTACGCCTCTTTTGATGGCAGGTTCTACTTTTGGGAAATCGGATAATCTTGAAGTTAAAATACTATCGATTTTTGTTTTGTCTGCTAAAGCGATGCTGTCGTTTGGATATTGGGTTTCGAATTGCAAACTCGAATCGGGATTTACGGTAATTTTCACGTTGATGGTGTCGATTTCTGGATACTCAACATGTAACGTATCAATTCCTATTCGCTCTTGAATGGTTTGCGCCATATAATCGAAGAAACATTGTCTTTTGATTTCCGCATCTTTTATCGTATCACATTGTAAAACCGATGGAAATTCATCGACTTCGTCCCAATTGATTTTTTTCAATTCTTGTTCTAGCAATTCTTTCTCATTAGGAACTTGTTTTACGAAGTACTGACAAGAATTAAATACTAAAAGCAAAAAAAATAGTTGAATTATTTTTCTCATATTACTCTTGCATCTGAAAGTTTATAGGAATTGCATACATAATATTTATCGGCTTCCCATCGCAAGTAGCTGGAATAGCTGTTGGTAACGATTTAATAATACGAATAGCTTCTTCTTCCAAAATCAATCCGTTTTTTGGACCATTAGCTTCTTTTATTTGCGGATTCCCTTCTTTATCAATAATAAAATGCACCATAACTCTTCCTTGTAATTCATGATCCATTGCAAATTCAGGATAGCTAAACTTGTTATAGATATGTTTTCTTATATAATCTGTAAAAGTAATTTTTTCTTCAAAACCTGTTGTTGGATTTTTTTTAATGTAATAAGGCGATTCTTGATTGCCACAATTAGTAAAACCATCAAGATCTTTTTTGATATTATCTCCTAGTTTTGACTTCTCAATAGAATCGGCTTGTCTTTTTTGTTGTTTTGCCATTTTACTTTCTTCAACACGAACCAAATAAGCCTCCCATTCTTTCTTTTTTTGTTCATCAATTTCCTTTTTAACTCTTGCCAATTCTTTCAAACGATCTTGAGTTGACATTTTTTTGTCTTGAGCAACAGTAATATTAACGACTAAAAAAGAAATAAAAAGTAAAAAAACAAATCGCATAAAATCAATAAATTATAATTGTGTAAAACAAAGTTATAAATTTGTTAGACAATAACTAAAATCTTATGGAATACTTTTTATTGATTCTAGGTTTGGTCTTAATGATAGTTGGAATTATCGGAAGCTTACTTCCTGCTTTACCTGGTCCACCTATTAGTTGGGTTGGGATTTTGATGCTTTATTTTTGCCAAGGAATGAAAACCAATTATTGGTTACTAGGTATTACTTTAGTAATTGCGGTTGTGATTGGGGTTTTAGATTATGTGATTCCAGCACAAGGCACAAAATATTTCGGTGGAAGTAAATATGGGATTTGGGGAACAAATATAGGCTTAGTTATTGGTTTATTTTTTCCACCTTTCGGGTTTTTGATTGGACCTTTCTTAGGTGCATTAATAGGCGAGCTCATTTACAACTCAAACGAAGGAAAGCGTGCTTTTAAAGCAGCTACTGGTTCCTTCTTAGGTTTCTTAGCAGGAACGTTTATTAAGTTTTTAGTAAGTTTATTGTTCTTAGGAGTATTCTTTGTTGTGGTTTGGCAGAATAGAGAAATTTGGTTTTGATAAAAATCAAAAAAGCCCTGCATCAAATGCAAAGCTTTTCATTGGTCTAACTACTAAACCTTTTGGTACTTTCGTACCTAAACAACACAACTATTTTAAATATTGTAAGAGGGCAAAAAAGCTCCGTTTTACGACGGAGCTTCCTCTATTTCTGGCGGTCTGGACGGGACTCGAACCCGCGACCCCATGCGTGACAGGCATGTATTCTAACCAACTGAACTACCAAACCAGTGCTTTATTGCGAGTGCAAATATACTACGCTTTTTCATTCCTGCAAATATTTTTGCAAAAAAAATTAAACTTTTTTTAGTGTTTTTATCCAAACTTTTGTTTTTCAATCAAATACGTAAGTAAAATTTTTTCAAAATTTTCTCCCACAGAAACAGGTACATAACGAATTTGATATTGCATACACGTTGCTTCTATTGTTTTGAAATATTCTTGTACCACTTTTTGATACGATTCTTGCGTATTTTCGGCAAATAAATTGATTTCTTCTCCCGTTTCTACATCAATAAATTTACGAGGTGCATTATCAAAATTGAAATTTAACTCGGTTTTTTCATCATACACATGAAAAACTACCACTTTATGTTTGTTGTGTTTCAAATGCTGAAGTGCTTTGAAAATTTTATCATTGTCTTCGTTTTGGAACATATCAGTAAATAAAATTACCAAAGAACGACGATGAATGTTTTCAGCAATTTGATGCAAAAAAGTTACCGTGTCGGTTTTTCGAGTGGTTTTGTTTTGTGATAAGACTTCTTCCAGCTTGTTTAAAATCATTCGGTGATGACGCTCACTTCCTTTTTCTGGCGAATAATATTCATACGTATCCGAATAAACGCTCAATCCAACCGCATCGCGTTGCTTTTTAAGCAAATTCATCAAAACTGCAGAAGCCAATACCGAAAATCCAATTTTGCTCTCATAAAACGGCTGATTCTCTTTTAATTTCGGATAATGCATCGAAGAAGAGTTGTCTAAAATCATATGACAACGCAAATTGGTTTCTTCTTCGTAACGTTTAGTGTATAATCTGTCTGTTTTAGCGTATAATTTCCAATCGATATGCTTGGTACTTTCTCCTGGATTGTAGATTTTATGTTCCGCAAACTCTGCTGAAAATCCATGAAAAGGCGATTTATGCATACCCGAAATAAAACCTTCGACAATTTGGTTGGCCAAAAGTTCTAAATGCTCAAAACTGGAAATTTTTTCTATTTGCTGCTCTAAATTCATATCGTAAAGATAGAAAAAGATTTTATTTTTTGTGAAAGGTGATGAACGAAAGGTTATGGATAAAAAAAGGCCCAACTTTCGTTGAGCCTTGAATTTCTTTTTCAAAGATTATAGTAATGCATCAATTGCATCAGTATACGTTTTCTTTGGAGCAACACCCACTTGTCTTCCAACAACTTCTCCGTTTTGGAAAACTAAAACGGTTGGGATATTTCTAACTCCGTATTTTGCAGCAAATTCTTGGTTTGCATCTACGTCAACTTTACCAACTACTGCTTTTCCTTCATATTCTGAAGAAATTTCGTCGATAACAGGACCCACCATTCTACATGGACCACACCAAGCTGCCCAAAAATCTACTACTACTGGTTTATCTGATTTTAAAACTACTTCCTCAAAAGTAGCATCTGTGATTGCTAATGCCATATTGTTTTTCTTTATGATTTTACTTTATTGATATGCAAATTTAGAAATTTAATTGAAATGAATTCGCTTTTAAAAATTAGTTTTTGTTATAGTTGCATTTTCAGAATTGATTTTAATTTAACTTGAAACTCAACTGCATTCGTTCTAATTCTTGTAATAGTTCTGATGAAATTTTAACCTTTAACTTTCTACTCGGCATCACTAACTTAGTTTTTACTACAATTTCTTCTTTTTCTGTTGGTACTGCAATATCCATTTCTTCCATTTCATCAAAATTCTCTTCCATTTCATCTTCGGTATCGGTCGAAATCATCGCGATTGGTTTATCCTCTACCATTCGTTTGATTTTTTCCAACTCCATCACTTCAAAAGTCACATTATGATCGCCTTTGTGTTGGGTAAAAATTTGATTTAATTCCGAAATAACACCTTCTTTAACATCATTAATCGCTAATTGAAGTACGAGTTTTTTGGCGAAAGTTGGCAACACATCCGCCAACATTTTCACATCAACAAACTGAATTCGTGGATCCGATTTTTTTCCAGTTTCTCGGTTAACCCAACCTTCTTTCACCGTAATTTTAAAATAGGCAAACTGATTTTGCAGTAAGAAATGACGGAACTTTAAATACTCTTCATCAAAAATTCGGAATTCAAAACTTTCATCATAACCTTCTAACACAAAGGTTGCCCAACCTTTTCCGTTTTTAGCCGTTCGATGTTGTACATTCGTTACAATTCCACCAAAAGAAAGGTTTTTTCCAACTTGTTGTTCTAAGTTTTTCAAACCTTCTAAATTGGTATTACAGAAATATTTCATTTCAAATTTATAATCATCTAAAGGATGACCTGAAATGTAAAT
>CAZCIV010000244.1:0-4521 GCA_964498595.1 uncultured Flavobacterium sp. | reverse complement strand
TAACAGGAAATCCCGCTTTTCTAAAAAGTTTTATCGGACACTAGTGAAAAATAATCAATAAACCGTTCAATTTTTGAGTTATAGTTTTATGTTTGAAATGAAGATGAACTTTTGATGAAATCCCAGTTTCGGAATAATCTGAAATGGTTTTTATTTGAAAATAATTTAAGTTTTTATTGTCATTTATCGAAATATCAAAGCCTTTTTGTGAATGATTTTTTGAAAGTTCAATTATTGCTTTTGGGTAGATTGTTTTTAAAATGTAAGCACCTAAAAACTCACCTATTACACCAGTTTTCTGATCACCAATAGGAATTATTTCATTATTGTTTTTTTGAAAATTTTCCAGTTTTTCATAGGCATTCGCGTATTCAGTAATTATATCAATGACGTTGTTCATTATTTCTCGGTTGTGTTCTTCTCATATCCTGTAACGTTTTCCAAATAGGCAAAGGCGCCTAACAAATCTAGTGAATTTTGCGCTTTTGCTTATTTGCTGTTAGAGGTTGTTAATTTTCATATATGTCTTTAATGTACCAAGGTAATGATCCTTTCAAATATTTCTTTTCTCTGTCAAGGTATTCACTGAACCTATTATGCGTTAATTTATTTTCTAAACAATCATATTCATAGCTCACAACAGCAACATCTTCGTTTGTGTTTTTCATTTCGTCCCACAAAGTTTGCGTCAAGATTTTGTTCAGCAAATCCACTTGAATTATGGAATCTGGATAATCATAATTATAAACTGAATCTGAAAAATCTATAACACGAATAGTTGATAGCTCTAAGCTGTCAAATTTCCCAGCATTGTCAATAGTAACAGTAATTGAAAATTCTAATCGTTTTGCATGAAGAACGTTAGTATCTATTATTACTGAAGTCGTTATTAAATTAAAAACGTTTTCATCTAACTGTAATCTTGAATATCTGTTTAGACTCAAACTATCGTCTTTATAGTTAACCGTTGTGTCGATCCCGATGACCTTGTTGTTTTTAAAATGAATTGCATAATCCTCAAGGTAAGTTGGAAACCAACCCGTATTCTTTCGAACTATAAAATCCTTATGCAAGTAAAGCGTTAATTTTTTCCGTGTAAATGACACTTTGCCATTTAAATACTTTCTTCCAAATGCTTTTCTTAAATCCAAAGTGTCAACTTGAGTCAAGCTATTCCAATTTAATGTGTTTTGATTTGTGACTTTTATCAATGAAATCTCGTTATCATCTATTTTCCAAAATGCGGTGTAATAATTGACCTTCACCGGATTTTCTCGATACTTGAATCCCTTTTGTTTTTTTATCTTTTGGAGAATAATCTCACTGAATTCTTTATCAATCAATAAGGTGTCATTGTTGTAAAACGCAACGTCACAATGAGGTAATACTTTCGTTGAAAAGGCGAAAGTTGGGAGTATTATTATCAAAATTAATATACTGTTTCTCATTGGGTGGTACATATTACCTCTAACGTCTCGCAAGCAGGCGATCGGCCCACTTTTCACAAGAGCGTTTCTCCGAAGATAAAATAATCTTTTTATAAACTTATCGTTTCACCGAAGTATGATCCGGGCTGGCGCTTGCTTGCTGTTAGCGTTTCGTTGGTCCTTTTTCACTGGTCTTTCTTTCAATACAAATTTGGCAATTCCTCCGCTGAGATATACGTGGTTAAACCAATAACCAGAAAGCCTTTTAAAGATCATTCTTTTTCGCAGATTGTAGCTTTTGTAATGTTTCATTATTCCTAAATACGAGTTCATACTGCTCAAAAATGCTGCCTTTTCTTCTTTAGTGGGTTTGTTGTCGAGCACTATCTTATTTTGCTTTTCTATGGCATTGAAAAAATTACCTTTGGTGCGGTTGGCAATGTATATTCTGTTGGGCTTAATTACTGTCCCTAAAAACTTTACTCCTTTGCTGTAATGTTGCAGGTATATTTTCTTTGGATGAAGCGTGAGTTGTAAATTTGAAAGTAGAAAGTCTGAAAGTTGAGGAATTAGTGACTTTAAATAATCTTTGTCGGGGTGCACGATTACAAAATCATCTACATAACGCCCGTAGTATTTCAATCCTAATTCTTTTTTGATAAAAGCATCAAATTGGTGCATGTAGAAATTGGCAAAAACCTGTGAGGTAAGATTACCTATTGGTAAACCACAATTGGGCGGACTGTGAAACAAACTCTTATTTTTGGGTAAACCATCCCAATCTTTTTTATTGCCTTTGATGATGCAATTTTGAGTTGGTTGGTTGAAAATGATTTTTTGAGTGATTTCTAAAACCAATGCCTTATCTGCTTGCGTGTAGTAGTGATGGATAAACTTATCAAGCATTGTAAAAAGTAAGTTGCGGTTGATGTGCATAAAAAAGCCCTGAATATCTAACTTCAAGATGTAGCAGTCTTTGGTGTGATTTTCGGAACAAGCTTTTATAAACGAATCGGCACGTTTTACGCCATAATGTGTGCCTTTACCCAAACGGCAGGCATAGCTATCTTGAAAAAAAGATTCTCAAAAAGGGGGTTGAGTTTATTGATAAGCCAGTGATGAACTACTCTGTCCCTAAAATCAGCGGCAAAGATTTCTCGTTTTACAGGTTTGGTGACAATAAAGGCGATGCTACGGCCAGGACTGTAGCTTCCATTTTCAATTTCATCTTTGAGTTGAAATAGATTTGCTTCATAATCCACCTCAAATTTTAGAGCATTTTGAGTGTAACGTTTTGTTTTACGGCAACTTAAATAGGCTTCAAACAATTGCTCAACATCAATTTTCCTTAACTGCTCCTGATGTGAATCCGTATCAAATAGTGATAGTTGCATAATTTCTAAAATAAAACCCCCGAATTTTTAGACTCGGGGGTTATTTTTAATTGAAGAAGCCCGAACTGCACGCACATAGTTTGTGTTGTTCTTATTGTTGTTGTTGGCATTCCCATTGTTGAAGTTGAAGTTCAACGCGTTGTTGTTGTCGTTCTCCGAACTACTCCAATAGTTGGCCGAATAAGCAAATGAGTTTTGTATTAACGAGTATTCTTGCGAGTACCTGTCCATTTGCCCTTTTTCAATTAAAACTGCTCGCCCTTTAATGCCTTGGCAATAAAAGTTCAGGCTATACTGCTTGACTATTACGCCAAGCAGTAATTTGTTTACCAATCCTATCCATCAGCACACTTAATTCAGCGTGTTTTTTTAGAGGTAATAATTTCATATCGGCACAAAGCCTCAATTCTAATTTTACCAGCTCAAAATCATCTAAAAACGCTTCTAGATAGGGTGTTTTTTCTTTCGATTTATTGGCTCTATAAATACTTCTCACCAAGTTTATTCCATCTCGCTTCAAATCTTGCCCGAGTGTAAACTTATACTCTCTTGGAAAGTCTTTGGTGTAATCAAAAATTTTCATGATAAGCTGATACACATCTTTAAAAACTGGTAAATCGTAGTATAATGCCATTTTTTAAAAAAAATCGACCGCTTCGCGGTATTAAATAGTTAAATAGATGAATAGTTAAAAAGCCCGAACTGCACGCACATAGCCTGTGTAGTTCTTACTGAAGTAGTTGGCACTCCCATAGTCGAAGAGGAAGGACAACGCGCTGCTGCTGACGCCCTCCGAACTACCCCAATAGTAGGCCGAATTAGGCAAAACTGTTGCCCCTCCAATTGCTAATAAAGATTTATTTACATTGAATCGGCTATGCCATAAAAGACTTAGCTCATCTATTGATGGCAAATACCAGTCACTTTGCCCGCCATTGGTTGAGTTCAAACAAAGTGCTGCAGCACTGTTTGTGTGACCAGCTTGCCCCACTATTGCATTGCTATTGCTTAATCCATCCCAACTGCTTTGAGCTGAAGGACCAATAATTGTTTGGTCTATATTGCTCCAAACCTGGTTTGTGCTTAAATCTGTTTTATCTACTATCAAACCGTGCTCCACACCTTGTGCATCTTTCCATAAATGAAAAACAACTCCACCGCCAAATTCTTCGCCAATGTAGTGGGTAAAGCTACCTCCAGTTCCTCCACCACTCACTGTTCCAGCACTCTTCGCATACAAAGCATAGGGCACACTCAACAACTGGCTTGTACCTGTTATTGTGTAACTTGTACCGCCTGTTGGATCTGTTTCAGTTTTAATAAAATAAGGTCCATTTGCCCAATTGATAGTGGTAAAGTCTCCACTTACTACGGTTCCTGCACCAATTTCTATACTAACTAAACCATTAGCATTTGTGGTAGGAGTTTGTGTTTCAACATACTCAGCCGTGCCACTTGGCGAACCTTGTAATATACTAATTTGCATACCTACTGCCGAGGATGTAACTAAATTATTACTACCATCACGCACTACGGCTTGGTAGCTCATTTTTTCGGGGCTCTGTGCCCATAAACTTGCAGTCATTATGATTGCTGCACAAATTGTAATTATCTTTTTCATGTTTTTTAGTTTTTGATTATTTTAAATCACTAGTGTCCGATAAAACTTTTTAGAAAAGCGGGATTTCCTGTTAAGGATC
>CAZCIV010000243.1:0-4524 GCA_964498595.1 uncultured Flavobacterium sp. | reverse complement strand
CTAAAATGTATTTAATTTCAATAATTCCATTATTGTTTTTAATTTTCATTGATAACGTCGCTCATTATGGTTATAATAAAACTGTAGGTTGGGCATTTGACATCAATGGAATTAGTTACCATTCTATTAATTTTTTTATAAGCTTTATTATTGGATTTTCATTTTTAGCTTTTATAAAAGTCAAAACAAATTTTATTTTGTCATTTTTATTCTCTTTATCTTTTGTTTTTTTTTGTTTGATACAAGATGGTAACATACAAATAGTTTTTACAGATAAAGTTTTACTATTTATTACTTTTCTTTTTCTATTGATTTTTATAAATTCCATTTATTTGAAATTCAAAAAATGATTACTGAGAAAGAAATAATTGATTTCATTGAAACAGAATATTGGAAATCCAATCTTCAGTCGAATTCTGATATTTTTACATTATTGAAAATTGATGGTGATGATTGCGAAGAATTACTTTCTAAATGCGCTGAAAAATATAATGTTGATATGAACGATTTTCTATGGTATTTTCATTATCAAGAAGAAGGAAGTTTAACATTCAATCTTGGAAGTTTCTTTTTTAAGAATCCACATAATAGAGTAAAAGAGATTCCAATAACCCCAAAAATGTTAACTGAATTTGCTATTTCAAAAAAATGGGAAATCAATTATCCTGAACATAAACTCCCAAAATATCGCTATGATATGTTAATAAATTGGATATTTTTATTACTTATCATTATTGGGATAGTAATTCTAAAAGTTAATTTTTAACTTATTTTTACAAATAATATTTATAAAATTGTAATTTTGTACCATAAACCAACTTTTTAATGAAAATGAAAACAAAAATTTCTAAATTTTCAAAAAAGAAAACCACTAAAATATCTTCAGACAACATTAACAATATTAATGTTGCTTGTAATATTGTGCATACTGGTAAAGTCTTAACTATACAAGATATTAACAACAATCGCTCAAGTAAATATTCATTTCTTACTTTTAGCTTTTAATTTCTTTTGACAAATTTACCGTCATATTCATATATTCATAAAGGATGTCGCAAAGAAATTGACGGAACTCAAATTGAAATTTATACTTTTAAATCAGACATTGTAAATCAACACTATATTGTCGAGATAATAAAATTGGATTATGATATTTATGTAATTCAATATTTTTTGAAAAATCATAGACTTTCCGAAAATCGTTTTAATCTTTTATTACCTAAAGAAAGAGGAAATAATAAACATGTTTTTTACCTTTTAAACACGATTACAAATATTGCTATTGAAATAATCAAACAAAACCCAAATGCTTCTTTCGGATTTATGGGTGCAGCAACATCCAAAGAGAAAAATAGAAAAAAGAACTCAAAAAATATTAATCCTGACAATACTATAAGAAACACTAAGCGACATCGCGTTTATTCATTATATGTTTTAAGATATTTTTCGCCAAACGTATTTACTCATATTGAATATAAAAACTCAAGTTGTTATCTCTTAAAAAATAATCGAAAAGAATTAAGTAAAGAATTTCTTGATGATTATCTAAATGTACTAATTCAAAATAAGATTAATATGTAATTTTCATATTCATTTTGCCATTTCAAATAATATTTAGATATTTGTCTAAATATATAAATTAATATGAACGCAATTTTCAAAGCCTTAAACGACGAAACCAGAAGAGATATTCTGGAATTGCTGCGCAAACAGGAAATGACGGCTGGCGATATTGCGGACCAATTTCATATTTCAAAACCCAGTATTTCACATCATTTGGATATTTTAAAACGTGCCGATTTAGTCACGAGTGAGAAAAAAGGACAATTTGTAGTCTATTCTTTAAACACTACAATTGTTGACGACATTTTAAAATGGATTATTACTCTAAAAAAATAAAGTATGGAGAAGTTTAAAAAAGAAATTCCGTTTTTAGCAATTGCTTTAATTCCTTTTGTTTTTCTAATTTACATTTGGAATCGGTTACCAGAAAAAGTTCCAATGCATTGGAATGGCGCTGGAGAAATTGATCGTTATGGCGACAAAAAAGAACTCCTTGTAACATTATTCATGCTAGTTGGAATCACCTATTTTGTTTTCCTAATTATTCCTTCTATTGACCCAAAACAAAAATTACAAAACATGGGCAACAAATTGAATAATTTACGAATGATTCTAACCTTATTTATGTCGGGTTTAGCGGTTTTTATTTTGTATAGTGTTCAACAAAAAAGTAGCAATCCCGGATTTGTGTTTGCCATTATTGGCTTACTTTTTGCTTTCTTAGGTAATTATTTCAAAACCATAAAACCGAATTATTTCATTGGTATCAAAACCCCATGGACATTAGAAAACGAAGAGGTTTGGAAAAAAACACATTTATTGGGAGGAAAATTATGGTTTGTAGGCGGACTTTTAATGGCATTGACATTTGTGTTGCCAAATAATATCCAAATTTATACTTTTCTAACTATTGTGGGCGTTATTACGATTGTCCCTATAGTTTATTCGTATTTGGAATTCAAAAAAATCAAAAATCAGTAACAAAATACTATCTTAACTACTAATTAAAAAAACAGAAACACCATGAAAAAATTACTTCTTTTTGTATTTGCTTTTTCGAGTTTCACTTTTGCCCAAGATAAATTTACTCGAATGGATAGTTTGTTGAACTATTTATACGAAAACAACAAATTCATGGGGTCGTTAACCATTCGCGAAGGGGAAAATGTGGTTTTTAATAAAGCGTATGGTTTTGCTGATGTTGAAAAAAATATCAAAGCCAATCGGTTAACACGATACAAAATAGGTTCAATTTCTAAAACTTTTACCGCTGTAATGGTGATGCAATTGATTGAAGAGAAAAAACTAACCTTGCAAACCAAATTAAATCGTTTTTATCCAAAAATTAAAAATGCTGAAAAGATTTCGATTTATGACTTATTGCACCATAGAACCGGAATAGTAGATTTAGTAAATCAGGATACTACTTTTCATAAAGTAATAGATAAAAAACATTCGAAAGAAGACATTTTAAAAGTAATTACAGCTTATAAATCGAATTTTGAACCTGGAAGCAAGTACGAATACAGCAATTCTAACTTTTTTATTTTAGGTTGTATTATCGAAAAGTTGACTAAAAAATCATACGCAGAAAATCTTCAAAATAGAATCGTAAAAAAATTAGAATTAGGCACTTACGAAAACAAAACCGAAATGACGGACAAAGGTGCTGTAACTAAAAAAGTATTTATTCCTACAACATATTTTAGTGAAGAAGCTACAAATACAGAAGGCAAAGAAAGTTATTCCTATTATTTTGATGGCACAAATTGGGTAAAATCACCAGAAAATCACAATTCGATTGCGTTTGCTTCTGGCGGAATTACTTCAACTACTGCTGATTTAACGAAGTTCATTAATGCCCTTTTTGAAGGGAAATTAGTCAATTCAATATCCTTAGACCAAATGAAAGAAATCAAAGAAGGATACGGAAAAGCGCTAATTCAATTTCCTTTTGGAGAGAGACGTTTTTATGGTCATGGCGGAAGAATTGAAAACTTCAGTTCGATGTTAGGGTATTATCCAACCGAAAAATTGAGTTTTTCTTTAATCTCTAATGGCGATAATTTTGTACAAAATGATATTATTATAGGAATTCTGAGTATATACTACAAAATGCCATTCCCTTTTCCAAAGTTTTTGAAAATGGATAAAGCGGAATTGGCAAAATTCACAGGAACGTATGCTTCAAAAGATTTACCTTTGAAAATTACGGTTACTGAAAAAAATGGCGAATTGTTTGCTCAAGCTACAGGACAAGGTGCTTTTCCTCTAACATTCAAAGAAGAAACCACTTTTGTTTTTGCAGCTGCCGGAATTGAAATGGTTTTTGGAAACAATTCGTTTGTGTTAATTCAGGGTGGAATGAAATTGAACTTTTCAAAAGAATAAAAATGCAAAATACAATTGCAACTATCAAAAGCATTACCAACAGCAAATATCTTGATGTCATCGGTGTGATTTTGGTGGTAGGAGTATCTCTATATTTAGAATATCATTTATCAACTTACGAATTTGATTTCAACGGAAAGAACTATTCCTTTTACTTAGGTTACTTTTCCATTATAAACACATGTTTATCCATGATGGCGACTCGATTGGTTACCAAGAAAAATAATATTGGGAATTTAATCAGCACTTGCAATACGTTATTAAGTGGAAGTATTGATTATCTTTTGGGAAATATCGGTGCGATTTTAACGTATCCTGTTTCGTTTTTTGGAAATTATTTTGCGTTCCGAATTTGGAAAAAGAAACAATATTTGAATTCGATTGATGCCATATTTTTCCGAAATATGGCAATTGGTTTGCTGCTTTCGTTAGTATTGAACTACATTGCATTTTCAACTTTTTCAGAAAAAGCGATTGATTGGAAACTGTTTTTCGCCATCGCTATTCCAGCTGGAATTAGTTTTGGTGGCACCTTTAATATAGGAAGAATGTATCCCGACAATTGGATTA
>CAZCIV010000242.1:0-4544 GCA_964498595.1 uncultured Flavobacterium sp. | reverse complement strand
TTAGTGTTCAGTGGTGTGCGTGAACTGGAAATGGGAAGCATCTTCAAAAAACAATAAAAATTACGTTAGCGGTAGCGTTCCTATTCTTTTTCGGGTGGGTGCGGCTGGGCGCGGATATTTATTCGCTTGTTTATTATTTTGCCTAGGGAGCTCATGAATAGCCGCTGAGCGTTGGGAAGGTGTGGCAACTGGAATGAAAGGCGTCTTTTGCGCGTTGGGATGTTGGGGTGTGCGGCTATTTTACATAATAACCCTTATAACTTTCAGGGGGACTGCGTGGGGTGTTGGGAATGAATTATAAGGTTTATTATGTAATAATAGCTTGGGAGTGGTTTTTGTGTGTTTTTAGCGTTTGTTTTTTGGATTGGGTGTAAGTGGATAAAAAAAGGCGGACTGTGCGCGAGGGCCCTTCGACAAGCTCAGGATGACGGTTAACGGATTTGTGCTTTTTAGTTGAAAACAGGGAGCCTTTTTTTATTGACTTACTATTGGGAAAACAAGTGCTAAAAACACACAAAATACCACTAGTGCGGTGGGGAGCCCTTCGGCAGAGCTCAGGATAAACTAGGACTGGGTGGGTGAAACTACTTCAGCGAAGCGTTCCTATTTTTTATTAAATTTAATGATAGCTTCGGTTCGGTTTTGCACGTGTAATTTTTTGTAGATGTTTTGCACGTGTTTTTTCACTGTTTCTAAACTTACAGAAAGTTGATGTGCCACTTCTTTATATTGAAATCCTTGTGCTAAATTAGCAAGTATTTCATATTCTCTCTTGGTCAATTGATCTTTTAGTGAATCATATTGGTTATCTGTTTTCATATAGTTAATGACTTTTCTAGCAATAAATGGACTCATGGGCGAACCACCTTGAAAAAGTTCTTCAATAGAGGTCATCATCACTTCAAACGAACTGTTTTTTAACAAATATCCATCTGCACCTGATTTTATTGCTGCAAAAACCTTGTCGTCGTCGTCATGCATCGAACAAATTAAGCACAATGAGTTGGGAAACATTTCCTTTAGTTTGGCAATATAATTAATACTCAAGCCATCTGGAAGACTGATATCTAGCCAAAATAAATCTGGAAATAAGTTTGGAACAGCCTGCATCAATTCATCTATTTTTGAAAAGGCCCCAATACATTCAAAGTACTTCATTTTGTCGATTTGCGTAGTAATTAACTTTCTAAATGTGGTATCATCTTCTAGTACTACAATTTTTTTCGATTTCATTTTACTTATTCTTTGGGTAAAGGAATTTCTAATGTAATTTGAGTTCCATTTGAGGTGGAAACAATGCCTAATTTTCCGTTTAAACTAGACAATCGATTTTTCATATTCGTTAAACCCTCACCGGTTTTGTGATTTAATTTTTCGTTTACATCAAACCCGTGACCATTATCTGCAATTACAATCTTGATGGTGCCGTTTATTTTTACTTTTCCATTTACTTTCGTAGCATGGGCATGTTTTATAATGTTATGAAAAGCTTCTTTAACCACAAAATACATTTGTTTGCGATCATTACTAGAGAAAAAAATATGGGGAAGTTCTAAAGGGATTAACATAGAAAAGTCAATCCCAGCCTCTTTAAATACTTGTTTTCCTTGTTTCTGAATGAAAAGTAAAAGATGCTCTAAGTTGTTGTGTTCTGTATTTAATTCCCAAATAACCTCAGTAAGTTTTTCATTTATCCTTTTAGTGTTTTCAATAATATTTTCTGCATCTGATTTAATCATTGTTATGTCTTCTTGCGATTTAATTCGATTACCAAGCAGACTAATCGTTGAAATACCCACGCCTAAGTCATCATGTAAATCAGCAGAAATTCTACGACGTTCGGCCTCAGCTACTTCTAGTGAAATCGCTTTATTTTCAATTTCTTTTTCTAATGCTTTTTTCTTTTTATAAAAATAAAACAACGCTAAAACCAATAGCAACAATAAAATCAAAATGCTAACGATTACAATAAAAATCAGTTTTTGCTTAGCTTTATCAGCCTCAGTTTGTTTTTGAATAAGCGCTTTTTTTGTTTCATATTCATATTCATAATGTTTTTCTAGTAACTCTATTTTTGCTTTTTCATTTATAATAGTGTCACGTGCCGCAATATATAGTCTGTAGCTTTTGAGTGCATTTACAGGATCTTTCAAATCTTCTTCATAAATGTAGTTCAACATATCAGAAGAACTTTCTAATACATGATAAAAACCGTTTTTTTGAGCTAATTGATTGGCTTCATTTAAATATTTAAGCGCCGAAGGAATATCATTCATCCAACGATAACAAATCCCAATAGCATTTAAACTTTCTGCAATTCCTCGGGTATCATCTATTTCTTTTCTCATTTCTAAAGATTCCATCAAATAAGGCATCGCCTTTTGTGGATTACTCGCATCGTTAAATTTTTGAGCAAGATTATACAAGCAATATGAAATCCCTTGCTTATCATTGATTTTTTTAAAGACATTTAGCGCTTTATATACATAAGCCGTTGATTCTTCTTTTTGATTTTGTTCATACAAGGTTACACTGTAATTGTTATAGACTTTACCTAGTGTTTGCCAATCTTTTATTGCTATACATAGCTTTGTAGCTTGATCGTAGTACTTTTTAGATTTTTTATAATCTTTCAGTTTATTAAAAGCCAAACCAATGTTCATATAGGTTTTAGCAACACCATTTTTATTTTCCACTATTTCATAATACTTCAAGGCTTCAAAGAGATAGGGAATGGCTAATTTTACCTGACTTAATTCAATAAATTTTTTTCCTATTTCAGAGTTGGTGTTAGCCAATTGAAGCTTCAACTTTTGTTGAACAGGAATACTATAATTTTTAGCCAAAGCCTTGTCAATAACTGATAGCGTATTTTTAAGAACTTCTATTCCTTTATCCGTTTTTTTCTCTTGCGTTTTAGCTTTATTGATTAAATTAGAAATAGTGGTAGTATCATGAGATTTTTGATTCCTCTCTTGGGTAGAATTACTCGCCCAGTTTTCACTTTTTGCTTGTAGAGCAAAGAAAAATAAGGCAATAAATGGTATTAGTTTATTCATAATGCTATTTTTGTTATTATTATATTATTTAATCAGTTTTAATAAAGCCGCTCTGTTTTTGGCTTCGTGGTAAAACTTGGGTAGTTTTTAATTATGTAAAAAAAAATATCATTTCAATTCAAATGTTTGTATTTGTGGAATTTACCTCCCGCTTTTTTGACGATGTCAAACATTGTCTTTGATCTTAAAACCTCATCACTTTTTGGAAAGTATTTTTTCCAATACTCTAAATCCTCATACACAAAATCCATAATATTCATCCCGTCGATTTCATCTACAACATCCAGAGGATAACGATAAACAGTGATAGCTCGCTCGAAAAAATCTAGATTTCCAGTTGCCACTGCCACTTTGAGTAGTGAGATTTGTTCTTTATTAGATTTCATCGTATTACAAACCATGCAGCAAGAACAACGAGTAACATACAAGTGATTTTTTTCTGTAAAGAAAATATCACCGTCGGCTTCATAATCGGCTTGGGATAATCGGGCTAATTCTTGTTCGTACTCATAAGTATATAGGGACTCTTCGTCTTCTACTGTTCCATTTGTTTCAAGTGTACGACAAATTTTTGCATATCCAGTTAATTTGGCATTACACTTAAATTCAGAATATGCAGCTTTTGGGTTAGCTTTGGAAATTGGTGTTGTACCAGAAGTTATTTTGGCAG
Source organism: uncultured Flavobacterium sp. (assembly GCA_964498595.1). Lineage (GTDB taxonomy): Bacteria > Bacteroidota > Bacteroidia > Flavobacteriales > Flavobacteriaceae > Flavobacterium. The sequence continues at coordinate 815 of CAZCIV010000242.1, read as the reverse complement.
TGGTTACTATCCGAAATCCAGCACTATAAATCGCACGATTAGTCGCTCTGTAATTGCGTTGTATGTTGGTGCTGTTGGTTTCAAAACTCATACTGCTGCCTCCTTTAAGTACACGGTGGGTACCTTCTGTTATTTTACCTGCTACAGAAGTGCCCACATACCAATCGCTGCACCATTCCCAGGCATTGCCTGTCATGTCAAAAAGCCCGAGTTCGTTGGGTTTCTTTTGTCCTACGGCTTGCATTTGGTAGTTGGCATTTTTGTAATACCACGCCACTTGGTTGATGTCGTTGCTACCGGCATAGGTGTAGCCTTTGGATTGTGTGCCACCGTTGGCTGCAAATTCCCATTCGGCTTCGGTGGGCAAGCGGTAAGTAACGCCCAAAGTTTTACTCAACCATAGGCAATAGGCAATCGCATCATTGTAAGACACATTTACCATGGGGTGTTGGTCGTTCCAACCCCAATAAGGTGCTTCGGGCATGGCTCTATTGGTTGCGGTGCAAAAAGTTTTGTATTCGCCAACGGTTACTTCGTAGCGGCTCATGCTAAAATCAGCCACGGTTTCGGCATGTGCCCATTTTTTATTTTCGGCGCCATTGCCCATGATAAATGTGCCACCTTTTACAAAAACCATCGCAGGACTTTGTGGTGGTGTAGCGAATGCCATTTGCGTAAGGCAAGCTAGGACTAAAATTAGAAAGTGGTGTTTTTTCATTTTATTTCTTTTTCAATTTCTCAATCAGTTTTAATAAAGCTTCTCTGTTTTTGGCTTCGTGGTAAAACTTGGGTAGTTTTTCTAAAAGGGTAAAATG
>CAZCIV010000241.1:0-4549 GCA_964498595.1 uncultured Flavobacterium sp. | reverse complement strand
GAATGTTCAATCGTAGCAATTAGGTTATTCTGACTCGGATGAATGGTTTGTTTTCCGGTTTCGAATTTCTCTAAATCCAAGATTTTATCAATCAAACGATTCAATCTGTCAGATTCAGAAATAATGTTCTGTAAAAACTGTTTTCGTAATTCTTCAGGAATTTCGTCATCATCATGCAAAATCTCACTTGCTGCACGAATGGCTGTAATTGGCGTACGAAGTTCGTGTGTAACCGTATCTAAAAATTCATCTTTTTGAACGTCTTTTCTAACCAATGTTTCATTGGCTTTTTGTAATTCGGAAGTGATTTTTTGGAGTTGGTTTGAAGTTTCTGTTAATTTTTTATTGATGGTGATGTTCTCTTTCGATTCTTCTAGAATTTTCAAAACTTCAGGTAAAGTGACTTTTTCTTCCTTAACCACACTCGAAATCAGAATTCGAGCAGAAGCTGTTCCAATGTGTCCCGTTAATAAATTTTCGGCGAATTTCACTAATCTCGCATCGGCTAATTCTTGATCTTTATCTACATTGTACTTGACATTGAAGATATTCAAGGCGCGTTTGGTACGTTCTTCGCCTAAAAATCGAATTAAGACTTTTTCGATATCACGTGTGTAAGCGGTTCCTTTCCATACGAAAGCATTTTCATGATTTGTGCTATATTTATCGATATCAACGTACATTTCGGCATAATTACGTTCGCGGTAATTACCTTTAAAACTTACCGAAACTGCGAAATAGGTAATCGTATTAAACAACATACTCCAAAACAATGCATGTGGAACAGGTTGTAAATAATCCAAACCAAAAAGTTGGAATGGTTTTAATAACTGTATTTGAAATAATCCGTTAGTTACAAAATCATTTTGATCATTTGTGATCCCTAATGCATATGGTAATATTAAGGTATATATACAAATTAAAAAGCCAATTAAAACACCATAAATTGCTCCCAATCGAGAGCCTCTTCTCCAAAAAATGGCTCCAAAAAATGCGGGACCTAATTGAGCAATAACTACAAATGAAATTAATCCAATAGAAACTAAACTATAATCTAAAGCGAAGAATCGGTAAATGAAATAGGCGGCTATAATTAGTGAAAATATCCCGATTTTACGAATGTTTACAATCTTTTTATTGTTGATGATTTGTTCTTCATTTTTTAATTTTCCTAAAAAAGTATACGGGATTAATAAGTTGTTACTTAACATAGTTGACAAACTAATGCTTGAAACAACAATCATTGATATTGCTGCTGAAAATCCGCCAAGAAAAACTAAAACAGTTAAGATTTTATTATCGAATAATTGAGGAATTAAAAGCGAATATGTATCGGCATTTACATTTTTACCATCAAATAATACATTTCCTCCCCAAGCTATTGGATATACAAAAATATTAAACAACAATAAATACAATGGAAACAACCAAATAGCAGTTTTTATATGTCGTTCTCTATTATTTTCCACTACCGACATTTGAAATTGTCTAGGTAATAGGAAAATAGCAAAAAGCGAAACCATGCTCAAAAAGAACCAATTCAACCCTTGTTCCAATCCACCGATGATGTTTTTTTCTTTGAAGTTTTTTAAAAGTGAGGCTTTTGCATAAATATCATCATAACCATCAAAAACAAAAAACGTTACATAAACTCCAATTATAATAAAAAAGACCAATTTTAGTACGCTCTCTAAGGCAACTGCAGTTACAATTCCCTTACGCTTTTCAGACGCATCTACATATCGAGTTCCATAATAAGAAGCAAATAAAGCTAAAGCAATGGCAACATAAGTTGTGGTATCATCAAAAACATAAGAGCTTGAATTCGTTTGAGTTACGATGTGAAAGGTTTCCGAAATTGCTTTTAATTGTAAAGCGATGTAAGGAATAATTCCAGCCAAACAAACCACAGTCACAATCGCGCCTAAAAAACGACTGTTTCCATATCGCAGTGAAATAAAATCGGCAATGCTTGAAATTTTATTTACTCTAGAAATTCTAATGATTTTCTTTAAAATAATAATCCATGCAGGAATTATAATGATTGGTCCAATGTAAATAGGCAAATAACCTAAACCTGAATTTGCTGCTACTCCAATACTTCCATAATACGTCCAAGCCGTACAATACACCGCCAATGATAAAGTATAGATATACGAATTATTGGTCCATTTGATATTTTCTTTTTTCTCTGCCCAATGTGCAATAAAAAAAAGAATACCCAAATACACTAATAAAATAAGTAATAAAACAGCACTATTCATAATAACGTTGCACTACAATCCAAGACATTAAAACTGAAAATAACCAAACTGAAAAAATATAAATATAAATGATGGGAAAGCCGAAAAAACTCTCGGAACTATCAAATAATAATACTAATGGCAAGTTGAGCGCCAAAAGCAATAGCAATGACAAAACCACTAATTTTTGTTGATGTCTTTTTTTCATTTTGAAGGCTAATTTTCATTAGAATTTTTAAAAATACAAACTCTGCTCCCGAAAAACAAGAGCAGAGTTGTAAATTATATTTATTTTAGAATTAGTGAGCAGCTCCTGCCTCACCCGCTCCAGAAGGAATACGGATATTTTCAACAATATCTTGTACTTCTTGAGGTGGTGCTGGAGTAAATTTACTTACCACTAAAGCTACAATAAAGTTAGCTATCATAGCAACCGTACCAAATCCTTCAGGAGAAATTCCAAACCACCATTCTGATTTGTCTGGCATTTCACCAATCCAACCTAATTTGTATTTTGCCATGTAGTATAACATTAATGACATACCTACTACCATTCCGGCAACGGCACCTTCTTTATTCATACGTTTATGGAAAATTCCTAAGATAATTGCAGGGAAGAAAGATGCAGCCGCTAATCCGAATGCTAATGCTACAACTGCAGCAACGAAACCTGGAGGATTAATTCCAAAATAACCAGCAATAATAACAGCTACAAAAGCAGAACCTCTAGCTGACCATAACTCTCCTTTTTCAGAAATGTTCGGATTTACCATTTTCTTAATTAAATCATGTGAAACAGCAGCTGAAATTACTAACAACAAACCAGCAGCAGTTGATAATGCAGCCGCTAATGCTCCAGCAGCAACTAATGCAATTACCCAGTTAGGTAATTTTGCAATTTCTGGATTTGCTAATACCATAATATCGTTATCGATGTATAATTCATTAGCACTTTCTGGATTCGGTTGGTCTTTTTGTGGTTTTCCATCTTTCAATACAAAAGCATCACCTTTAACATATTGAATTTTTCCATCTCCATTTTTATCATTAAACATTAAAAGTCCTGTTTTTTCCCAATTCTTGAACCACTGAGGCATTTCTGCATAGTTTTTATTACTTACAGTTTCGATTAAGTTAGTTCTTGCAAAAACAGATACTGCTGGTGCTGTTGTATATAAAATTACGATAAAAACTAAAGCTAAACCAGCAGATTTACGTGCATCTTTAACATTTTTAACTGTAAAGAAACGAACAATTACGTGAGGTAATCCAGCTGTTCCTACCATTAAAGCTAAAGTAATTGCAAATACATCTAACATTGATTTAGAACCATCTGTGTATTCTGCAAAACCTAATTCAGTTGATAAACCATTTAATTTATCTAATAAATAAACATCTCCACCAGCAACAGTACTTCCCATTCCTAATTGTGGAATTGGATTACCTGTCATTTGGATTGAAATGAAAATTGCTGGAACCATGAATGCGAAAATCAATACACAATATTGTGCTACTTGTGTATAGGTAATTCCTTTCATTCCACCCAATACTGCGTAGAAAAGTACGATTACCATTCCAATGATTACACCCGTGTTAATTTCAACTTCTAAGAATCTTGAAAATACAACCCCTACTCCACGCATTTGACCAGCTACATAAGTAAAAGATACAATCAAAGCGCAGAAAACAGCAACTGAACGTGCAGTTTTTGAATAATAACGATCTCCAATGAAATCTGGCACAGTGAATTTTCCAAATTTTCTCAAATAAGGCGCTAATAGCAATGCTAAAAGTACATATCCTCCAGTCCAACCCATTAAATAAACAGCTCCATCGTAACCTGCAAAAGAAATAATACCAGCCATTGAGATAAAAGATGCGGCAGACATCCAATCGGCAGCTGTTGCCATACCATTTGCCATTGGTGAAACACCACCACCAGCAACATAAAATTCTTTTGTAGAACCAGCTCTAGTCCAAATAGCGATTCCAATATATATAGCAAACGTAATTCCTACAATAATATAGGTCCAAATTTTTACATCCATGATTTTTAATAGTTAAAAGTTAAATTAATCGTTGTCAAAACCATACTTTTTATCTAATTTATTCATCAAACGAACATAGACAAAAATTAAGATTACGAAAACATACATTGATCCTTGTTGTGCAAACCAAAATCCTAATGGAAACCCACCAAGTTTGATTGCGTTTAATTGGTCTACAAAAAGAATTCCAGCTCCATACGAACATAGAAACCAAATGCTTAATAAAATCAGAAGGTATTTTAAATTTTCCTTCCAATA
>CAZCIV010000240.1:0-4556 GCA_964498595.1 uncultured Flavobacterium sp. | reverse complement strand
GTGACCTTCGGGTTATGAGCCCGACGAGCTGCCTACTGCTCTATCCCGCGATGTGCGTTTGTATTTTCAATATGTTTTCTTAGTAGCGGGAACAGGACTCGAACCTGTGACCTTCGGGTTATGAGCCCGACGAGCTGCCTACTGCTCTATCCCGCGATTTGTGAGTGCAAAGGTACAATCTTTATTTAAAATTACAAGACTTTTTTAAAAATAATGTTTTCTTTCCACTATTTAAGGCGTTATCACTACCTTTGTACCCATAAATTTATCGAAATGGAGCACAGAGCAGGTTATGTAAATATCATTGGAAATCCAAATGTAGGGAAATCAACTCTTATGAATGCGTTTGTAGGCGAACGTCTTTCTATTATTACATCGAAAGCACAAACTACAAGACACCGTATTTTAGGAATTGTGAATGGAGATGATTTTCAAGTATTATTCTCAGATACGCCTGGAATTATAAAACCAGCGTATGAATTACAAAATTCGATGATGGATTTTGTGAAATCCGCTTTTGAAGATGCTGACATTTTGGTGTACATGGTAGAGATTGGCGAAAAAGAATTAAAAGACGAAGCGTTTTTTAATAAAATTATCCATTCTAAGATTCCGGTTTTGTTATTATTGAATAAAATTGACAAATCGAACCAAGAACAATTAGACGAGCAAGTTCAATTGTGGAAAGAAAAAGTTCCTAATGCCGAAATTTATCCGATTTCAGCCTTAGAAAATTTTAATGTGCAAACGGTTTTTGATAGAATTATCGAATTACTTCCAATTTCTCCTGCATTTTATCCAAAAGATGCGTTAACCGATAAACCAGAACGTTTCTTTGTAAACGAAACAATTCGTGAGAAAATCTTATTGAATTACGATAAAGAAATTCCGTATGCGGTTGAAATTGAAACGGAAGAATTTATTGAAGACGATAACATCATTAGAATTCGTGCCGTGATTATGGTGGAACGCGATACGCAAAAAGGAATCATCATCGGTCACAAAGGTGCGGCATTGAAGAAAGTTGGGATCCAAGCAAGAGAAGATTTAGAAAAATTCTTTGGAAAACAAATTCACTTAGCTACTTACGTTAAAGTTAATAAAGACTGGAGAAGCAATGAACGTCAGTTGAGACGTTTTGGATATAACCAGAAGTAAGAAGAAAGAACAAAGAATAAAGATAAAAAATGCCTGATGAATATTCATCAGGTTTTTTATTCCAAAACTTTATACATCAACTCTTCTAATTCGTGCATTTGTGGCACACCGCGCTCTCTGTTTAATCTTGCCATAAAATAAAGCGAAAACCAAAACACAACCATAATTCCCATAATGCTGAAATCTATAACTACAGATTGTTTTAGTGACCAATGTGTATAAGCCATCATAGCAAAGACTAAAAACAATCCTGCAATGATAAAATGCAAAAACATAAAAAGCGTCCACAACAATTGCTCGGGTCCAAACAAGCCTTTTACTTTGGTTTTATCTTCATTAGCTTCTAATTCCAAATGTAAAAATGGTGAATAATGTTTTCTTTTTTGTTTACTGAAATAGAAATACAAATGCTCGTCGATTATTTTAATTTGGTAATCGGCTTTGAGTTCTGTTTTTAGCTGTTTTGCTTTTTCTAAAATTTCCGCAACACTGTTTTTAGATTCCACCTCAAATCTGGGGCGAAGTGCGATGCTTTTTTCGGGTTCCATACACTCGGGATTTGTGCGAATATATAAATTTTTAACAAATGTTGAATAAATTTTTCAGCCTAGCCCAGATAAGAATGAAAACCCCGCAAATTTTACACCTATTTTTTCTTTTTATTGCGATAGCGACCTTAGAAGCTGCCGCAATAAATTTAGAAAAAAAGACGTAAAATTGTGGAGTTGTAATGGATAGCTGGAAAAAGCTCCAAAAAAAATCGTACTTTTGCCGATTCAAAATAAGATTATGAACAATATTGTTGCCATTGTAGGAAGACCAAATGTTGGAAAATCCACATTTTTTAACCGTTTAATTCAGCGAAGAGAAGCTATTGTTGACTCGGTAAGCGGTGTTACGCGTGATAGAAATTATGGAAAAAGTGAGTGGAACGGAAAAGAATTTTCGGTAATTGATACCGGAGGTTATGTAAAAGGTTCGGACGATATTTTTGAAGGAGAGATTCGTCGTCAAGTAGAATTGGCTATTGATGAGGCGGATGCTATTGTTTTTGTGGTAGATGTTGAGGAAGGTATAACTCCAATGGATGAAGAAGTAGCGAAATTGCTTCGTAAAGTTAAAAAACCTATACTTTTAGTTGTCAATAAAGTAGACAACGCCATGCGTGAAAAAGACGCAGTGGAGTTCTATAATTTAGGATTAGGTGAATATTTCACAATCTCGGGAATGAGCGGAAGCGGAACTGGGGAATTGTTAGATAAAATCGTAGAGGTTTTACCTGAATTACCAGAAGCGGTAGAAGAAGAAAATCCGTTACCAAGATTTTGTGTTGTAGGAAGACCAAATGCTGGAAAATCATCATTCATTAACGCTTTAATTGGTGAAGATCGATTTGTAGTAACTGATATTGCAGGAACAACTCGTGATGCAATTGACACAAAGTACAACCGTTTTGGATTCGAATTCAACTTAGTGGATACGGCTGGAATTAGACGTAAAGCAAAAGTAAAAGAAGATTTAGAATTTTATTCGGTAATGCGTTCGGTAAGAGCTATTGAGCACAGTGATGTGTGTTTATTAGTTATCGATGCGACTCGTGGATTTGAAGGACAAGATCAAAGTATTTTTTGGTTGGCCGAGAAAAACCGTAAAGGAATTGTAATCTTAGTCAACAAATGGGATTTAGTTGAAAAAGACACCATGTCGACTCGCGATTACGAAAGAAAAATTAGAGAAGAAATTGCTCCTTTTACTGATGTGCCAATTTTATTCGTTTCAGCTTTAACGAAACAACGTTTATTAAAAGCTTTAGAAACCGCAGTTGAAGTTTTTGAAAACAGAAAACAACGCATTTCGACTTCGAAATTCAACGAGTTGATGTTGCCAATTATTGAAGCAACGCCACCACCGGCATTAAAAGGAAAATACATTAAGATTAAATATTGTATGCAGTTGCCAACACCAACGCCTCAGTTTGTGTTCTTTGCGAATTTGCCACAATACGTAAAAGATCCTTACAAACGTTTTATTGAAAATAAATTGAGAGAAAACTACAATTTTAGTGGTGTTCCAATTGATATTTATTTCAGACAGAAATAGTTGAAAAACTCGTTAGCAATGCTAACGAGTTTTTTTGTTTTTCAAGTTCAAGTTCAAAAATCAAGTACAAGTTTATTTTCGCTTTGCTCAAAGTAAGCCTACTTTGTAGGAGATTCCTCTTTAATCGGAATGACAAAGTCTTGGAATTTAATTTTAAACTACCAACTTCCGCCAGCGCCACCACCTGAGAAACCGCCACCGCCGAAGCCACCGCCAAATCCTCCTGATGAACCACCGCCAAAGCTTCCACCACCAAAACCACCGTTTCCTCTTCCGAGGCTACTAAGAATGATGATATCGCCTAAATCTAAACCACTGCCACCTCTATAATTTCCACCTCCTTTGTTTCCTCTGGAAGCTAAAACGATTAGAATAATAATAAATATAACAATCAAGATAAAAGGCAAAGGATTACTCGATTCTTTTCTAGAACCTTTGTATTTTCCTTTTAAAACTTCAAAAATAGCATCGGCACCTTTATCTAAACCGTTGTAATAACTTCCAGCTTTGAACTCGGGAATGATGATGTTTCGAATAAGTTCTCCGTTGATACCAGCAGTTAATCTATCTTCTACTCCGTATCCTGGAGCAATCCAAATTTCTCTATCGTTTTTTGAGAGTAAAATTAGAATTCCGTTGTCTTCTTTTTCTTGACCAATTCCCCATTCATGTCCCCATTTTGGAGTTAAAATCCCAATATCTTCTCCTTTTAAATCATCAATTGTAATGACTACAATTTGCGTTGTAGTAGAATCAGAATAACGAATTAATTTGTTCTCTAATTCTTTTTCCTCTGTCGGATTTAAAACATCGGCATAATCGTAAACACTTGTTTGAAAACTAGGTTTTTTCGGAATATCAAACTGGGCATGAGCCATCAAACCGCTTAAAGCCAATACAAATAAAAATAATTTTTTCATATTAACTTCTTGAGATTTCGTTAGACAATTCATTTGTATCATCCGATTGATAAGGGAAATATTTTTTCAATCGTTCGCCAGCTCTTAGAATACCTTCGACCAAGCCTTTTTTGAAATTTCCTTCTTTGAAATTAGCAATTACGACATCTTTTGTACAATCCCAAAAATCAACTTCCACTACTTTATCAATACCTTCATCACCAATGATAGCGAACTTTTTATCCGAAACACCTACATAAAACAGTACTCCGTTACGGTCTTGAGTTTCGTGCATGTGGAGTTCAAAAAAAACCTCCTGAGCTCGGTCAAGAGGTGATTTTTGGGTATGTTCTTCTAAATGCACTCTGATTTCTCCCGAAGTGTTTTTTTCCGCTTCAA
>CAZCIV010000239.1:0-4580 GCA_964498595.1 uncultured Flavobacterium sp. | reverse complement strand
TGGAACGTTTTGTTTTTCAATATCATTCTGATGGCGAATTAGCAACTCGAGATATCGTTTCAAAAGCCATTTCGGATCAAATGAAAAAAGAACATTCGCAACACGTTTGGCTCGATATAAGACATTTGCCGATAGAGACGTTTAAAACAAAATTTCCAAAAGTGTACAATTATTGTTTTGAAAACGGAATTGACGTTTCTAAAGATTTAATTCCGATAGCTCCTGCAGCTCATTATCAATGTGGTGGAATTGTAGTAGATGAAACAGGTGCCACTTCCATCAAACAACTCTACGCTATTGGAGAATGTTCGCACACTGGACTTCATGGTGCCAATCGATTGGCTTCGAATTCATTATTAGAAGCGATTGTTTATGCGCATGATTTAGCGAATCATCTGATTTCTTCAATAGATACGATTAAATTGAATAAGTCTGAAATTACGCCTATTCGTTATAAAAACATTCATCACGACCAAATTTTGCAATTCAAAAACCAACTGCAACATTTCATGAAATACGATGCTTTGTACACTTCGGGGAAAAATACCGAAAAAGTATATGAAATGGTCTCCGAAATGAGCAAACGCTTCAAAATGAAGTTCAAAAATTATGATTCGCATCCGTTTTTATGTGAAACTTATAATTTAATACAAACCGCAGAAATCATTTTAAAAGATTGTTTACCCAAAAGATACCGCGTAAAATCGGTTAAAAAAGAAAAAACTATTTCGTAATGCTGAATCTATTTGCTCATCCAAAACGCATTTTTTTGGTGCTTTTCGTTTGCTTTCTAGCGTTTAGCATTTGGATTTATGCCATTCCGTTTTTTAGCCCAACGCCCTATTCTGAAAAGGAACTTCATTTAGTAGCGGAAGGTCGATTGGTTTGGCAGAAAAACAATTGTCATACGTGTCATCAATTGTATGGTCTAGGCGGTTATTTGGGTCCGGATTTAACCAATGTATATTCCAGAACTGCTAACAATGAAACGTATCTAAAAGGCATCATAAAATCAGGTGTAAAACAAATGCCTGCTTTTGAAATTTCGGATGACGAAATGAAAGCACTTTTACACTTTTTAAAAAATGTAGATGCCACCGGAACATCGAATCCGCAAGATTACCAACCTGAAATAATAGGAACTTTTAGTTTAGAAAAGAAATGAAGAATTTTGGAATTTGGCTCATCAGAATAGCCCTTGTGTTGTTTGTTTTAGGCTTGTTTTTTGGACATTTAGCTTCCGAAAGTTATCGCATAACCCAACCAAAATCGGGTGTTATGGGATTTTTATCGCTTCGTCCGCTTCATGTGAGTAGCGCTTATTTGGGGATTATAACTGCTGGATTGGGTTTTCTGACACTGATTATTGCAAAAATGAAAACCTCACGTTTTGGTACTTTTTTACAATATTTGCATTTTTCACTTTGGGTAATTGCTTTGTTAGGAATTTTCTACAGCTATTTTACAGGTGATTTTGGAGGAAGAGAATATTGGGAATTCAATCCCGTTTGGGCTTTACCGATCTTTGTTTCCTTTATTGTTTTCTTAGTTTTCTATCTGCATCAGGTTGGATTTTCTATGAAATGGCCTGTTTACTATTGGATGTGGCTCACTGGAATTATCTTCTTTATTTTCACTTTCATCGAAAATTATTTGTGGATTTTCCCTTATTTCAGACAACATTTCATTGCTGATATGACGATTCAATGGAAAGTAAATGGTTCGCTTGTGGGCGCGATCAATCAAATTATTTATGGCGTTGCTTTTTATTTGATGGAAAAAATTAGTGGCGATGAAAAATCGTCCTATCAAAAACTATCTTTTGCGATGTATTTTCTAGGAATGTTTAATTTGATGTTCAATTGGGGACACCATATTTACTTGCTTCCAACCGAAAAATACATTCATTACATCGCTTACGCAGTGAGCATGACCGAATGGATTATTTTGATTCGTATTTTTTATAAATGGAGCCAACAAATAAAAGAAAACAAACAGTTTTACTACTTCTTCCCTTACCGATTTTTAATGGCTTCTGATTATTGGGTAACGATAAACTTAACCCTCGCGTTATTTATGTCAATTCCAGCCATCAACTTATACACGCACGGAACGCATATCACGGTGGCGCATGCTATGGGAACAACAATTGGAATCAATACGATGATTATTTTGGCAGGTGTTTTTTACTTTATTAAACCGTCTTTTAATTCAGCTAAATGGCGATTGTATGGAAGCATTGCGTTTTGGATGGTACAAGTTACCTTATTACTTTTTCTAATTTCCTTAATTGGAATGGGCGTTCAACGCGCGATTTGGCAAGCTGGATTAACTTCGGAAAGCTTCAGTAAAATGAGTAGTTCTAGTGGAAATTGGGTTTTACTTTTCATAATTTTAGGAACGATTTTAATGTTCAGTATGGCGAGTTTTTTTATATATCTGTTTATTCAATCTTGGAAGAAAAGTAAATTGAACATTGAAGAATAAATTTATCCTAAAAATACGATGATAAAAATCAGGTGAAATATCATAATTCCATTGTATATTTGGCCTTTAATTCTTTCAAATTTATCATTGCTTATGTTTTCAAAATCATGCAATTATGCTATAAAAGCCACTATATTTATTGCTAAACATTCCTTAGAAGAAAAAAAGGTAGGTTTTGTTGATATCGCAAAAGAAATCGATTCGCCACAAGCGTTTACAGCTAAAATTTTACAAATACTAGTAAAAGCAGGAATTATCGAATCAGTAAAAGGTGTAAATGGTGGATTTTATATTCCGAAAAAGAGAATTAAAAAAACTTTCTTAGTTGAAATCGTTGATGCCATTGATGGAGATGCAGTATTTCATGGTTGTGGATTAGGTTTATCTCATTGCTCAGAAACACATCCTTGTCCGGTGCATGATAAATTCAAAAGTATTCGTGATGAATTAGCGCATATGCTAGAAACTACGAATTTAGAAGAATTAGCTTTAGGAATTAAATCAGGAGAAACTTTCTTGAAATCGCTATAAAACCAATTCTTCTAATTTGTAGTATTTTTAAAACTGAAACATCAAATTAATAAAGATATTTCGTCCCATTCTTGGAAGATTTTTCCAATCGGTGTAAGTAGTATAATTGGCATCGAACATGTTTTCAACACCTGTATTTAGTATCATTTTTGATTTTTCAAAAGTGAATTTATATCCAAAATTGGCATTTACAATTGCATAATCTGGTGTTTTGTCTTCACCATAAAAAGCGTTGTATTGAGTTTGTGTAGCATTTCCTTTTAGTTGTAATTCCGAACTAAATTTTCCTGGTCTAAAGCCTAAAGAGGTCATGTAATTAAACGGACTCATAAAAGGCAATCCATTGTTTTCATTGTCTTTTCCTAAGTTATAGACGAATTGTCCTTTCCAAATCCAGAAATCTGATAATTGATAACTTACGGTAAAATCGGAAGATAAAATAGTAGCATAATCTAAAGCGGTATAGACTTTTATTCCATTGGCACCAATAGTCATAGGCGCTACCGAAGCATCAGGAATTCCAATGATATAATCATAAATATGAAAATAGGAAGCCGATAATTTGGTTTGCCATTTTTTGTTTTTAAAACCAATATTAGCATTTCCTTCTAATGATTTCTCGTTTTTTAAGTTTGGGTTTCCGATGTAATCAAATCCGTCAAAACTGTTGAATAAATAAAAACCATACCCTTCTGAGACAGATGGAGCGCGTTCGCCATACCCCATTCCGAATCCATATGAAATTCCGTCTTTGTTATAGAAATAATTAGTGGAAATACTTTTCAGGAATCTAGATTTTGAGGCTTGCATTTCTGGATAGAAAATCTGTAAACTTTGTAAGCCGAAATCACTTGCAACATTGTTATTATGAAAACCTAAATTTGCATTGGTTTTTATATTGGAGTGACAATTGATTTCATAATTATCTTCCAAATAAATTCCAGTGTACAAGGTACGAACATCTGGCCAAGTGTACATAAACATTAAATTTTCGTTTGGATCGGATGGATACATCGTCATTTCGGCAACGGAACGATTATAAAACGAATTCAAATTGGCTAAAAATTGATGTTTTTTGTATTTCCCATTTACTTTGGAATAAAAACCATAGGTATCGCTCCAACCTGGCATATCCATATGAATCGGCACATCTGGGCGTTTGGTGTCGTCCATGGTGTGCGTAATTGTATTAAAATAGAGTTTGGTTTCCCAATTATCGATTGAATCAAAACTTGGTTTGTAATTGTATTTTACCGAAGTAATCAAAGCTTCCGCCAACGAAACATCCATTGGTAACGCAGGATAACCGACATCGGTAGCTCTATCAAAAATTACAGATGCTTCAATGTTTTTATTTGGCGCTAATCTGTAGCCTGAAGTTGCGGAAAGATTCAGTTTTCTGAACTGAGAAAATTGAATTTCTTTGTTATTTCCTGCTTTGTAATTTTCGGCATCGCGAAACATCACATCGGTATCTACATAAAATAAACTATCCGCATAATTGATAGCAGAACCTATGATTTTCTGACGATTATTCGTTTCATAACCTGAGTTGACAAAGA
>CAZCIV010000238.1:2205-4584 GCA_964498595.1 uncultured Flavobacterium sp. | reverse complement strand
TCGTAATAATGCGACTTCATAAATTCAATCATCAACGATTTAGAAAAATCGGAAAACTGATTACTGATACTTACACCACCAATTAAATATTTATGTTCTGGATAATGTAAAGTGGTATGTACAATTCCTTTCCATAACAAGAACAATGGCATTGGCTTTTGTTGGTATTCTTTAATAATGAACGCTCTACCCATTTCGATAGATTTACTCATCATATCATACAATTCTGGTTCAAAGCGGAACAATTCGTGCAAATAAAAACCATCTATTCCGTGTTTTGGATAAATATGCGAACCTAGTCCCATACGATAAGCACCTGCAATACATTGTGCTTCTTCATCCCACAAAAACATATGGTGATAATATTTATCGTAAGCATCTAAATCTAACGATTCATTAGTCCCTTCGCCAACTTCCCTAAACGTGATTTCGCGTAAACGTCCAATTTCGTGTAAGATATTCGGAATTTTATCAGCCGTTACGAAGTAAACTTCATAATTTTTACTTTGTAATAAACGATAATCACCTTTTTTCAAACAAGCCATTTCCTCTAAAATTTGGTCTTGATTGGCTGGTTTTGCAATTTGTTTTGGAGGTTTTGGAATCGTTAATTTTGGTAAATTAATTTTGCTTTCATCTTCAAAAGCATTCGAAAGCATGTAAGTTTTCTTGCGTAAGAAATCGCCATACGCTTCAATATCTTGATATTCGTTTTGTTCCGCTACCGAAATAGGTTTCCCAATACGAACTTTAATTACTCTATCTTTTTGAGTCAATAGCTCACTTGGCAATTTAGCTGTTCTAAGCGTATCATCAATCTTCGATAAGAAGTAAAATAATTTACTGTTCTTAGCATGAAAATAGATAGGAACTACTGGAACTTGCGCTTTACGAATCACTTTGATAGCGCCTTCTTCCCAAGGTTTATCAACTACTAATTTTCCGTCTTTATAAGTTGAAACTTCTCCCGCAGGAAACATTCCTAACGGTTTTCCATCGCTTAAATGACGTAATGTTTCTTTGATTCCAACAACACTCGATTTGGCATCTTTGTGATTTTCAAACGGATTTACCGGCATAATGTACGGCTTCATCGGTTCAATTCTATGCAATAAAAAGTTGGCGATAATTTTGAAATTAGGTTCTCTTTCAAGCATTAACTTCAGTAGTAAAATACCATCAATTCCGCCAAGTGGATGATTGGAAATGGTAATATAAGCGCCGTCTTTTGGTAAACGTTTTAAATCTTCTTCTGGGATTTCAAATTTGATTTGGAATTCATCTAAAATAGCATTTAAAAATTCCAATTCACTCAAATGTTTGTTTCTATCATAAATTTTGTTCAGCGTAGAAATCTTTAGCACTTTCATGAGCAACCAGCCCGAGAAAGTCCCGAAAACCCCGTATTTGTCAGCATTGATTGCTTTTGCAACTTCTTTAGCAGTAACTAAACCCATTTATTTTTTGTTTTTTGAGCAAGAAACAAAGATAAGAATATTGTTGAATTTTTATACTTTTAGTTTTGCAATAAAAATGCAAATTTGTTACATTTTTTATTGGGTTGATAGTTAGTGGATTAAGAATTCTCCAAATGCTAAACTTTATTTTTAAAAACCTTTTTCCTATATTTGGTCAAAAGCTAGAGAAGTAAATGAAAATCATATCATACAACGTTAACGGAATTCGTGCTGCCATTACCAAAGGTTTTTTAGAATGGTTACAACAAGCAAACCCCGATGTTATTTGTTTGCAAGAAATTAAAGCAACCGAAGACCAAATTCCAAAATTAGAAATTGAAGTAGCAGGTTATCCATATCAATACTATTTTCCAGCGGAGAAAAAAGGATATAGTGGTGTTGCTGTTTTGTCAAAAATAGAACCTAAAAAGGTAGTTTTTGGAACAGGAATTCCGCACATGGATTTTGAAGGAAGAAATTTACGAGTAGATTTTGAAGACGTTTCAGTTATGAGTTTGTATCTTCCATCTGGCACAAATATTGATAGGTTAGATTACAAATTTCAATATATGGCAGAATTTCATTTATATATTGATGAACTAAAAAAAGAAGTTCCAAACTTGGTAATTTGTGGTGATTATAATATTTGTCATGAGGCAATCGATATTCACGATCCTATTCGAAATGCAAAAATTTCAGGATTTTTACCTGAAGAACGCGCTTGGTTAGACGGTTTCATGAAAAGTGGATTTATCGATACTTTCCGTCATTTAAACAAAGAACCACATAATTACAGTTGGTGGAGTTACAGAGCCAATGCTCGAAATAATAACAAAGGTTGGAGAATCGATTATTGTTTGGCAGCCGAACCTTTGAAAGATAAAATTCAAAGAGCATTAATTTTGCCAGAAGCTAAACATTC
>CAZCIV010000238.1:0-2105 GCA_964498595.1 uncultured Flavobacterium sp. | reverse complement strand
AATGATTAGAAAAATTGCCCTTGCTTGTGTAGTTTTAAGTTTAACTACTTCATGTGTTTCAAAAAAAATCTACCAAGATTTAGAAAACAAATATGCCGATTTAAAGAAAGAGCACAACGCTTTATCGGATGAAAATACGACTTTAAAAACCGATAAAAATCAGTTAGAAACCGATAAGAATAAATTGCAAACCGAATTAGACAAAGTAAAAGCGGAACGCGATAAATTAGCAGCAGATTATGCAGCAACTAAGAAAAATTTAGACAATTTAAAATCATCTTATGCAGCACTTGAAAAAGACAGTAATGATGCTTTGGATGCAAATATCAAGAAAAACAGAGAATTATTAGCACAATTAGAAGCTAAAGAAAAAGCATTAGCTGCAGAACAAGAACGTCTGAATAAATTGAAAAAAGATTTAGAAGCTTCTTCAAGTAGATTAGCAGATTTAGAGAAAATGATTGCCGATAAAGAAGCTTTAATGAACAAATTAAAAGAAACATTATCTAAATCGTTAAAAGCTTTTGAAGGTAAAGGTTTAACAGTTGAAAACAGAAACGGAAAAGTTTATGTTTCTATGGAAAACAAATTGCTTTTCGAATCGGGAAGTTGGACAGTTGGTGCTGAAGGTAAAAAAGCAGTTAAATTAGTTGGAGACGTTTTAGGTCAAAATCCAGATATTTCTGTATTAATTGAAGGTCACACTGATAATGATAAAATTACTGGAACGATAGGTGGTGGAGTAGAAAACAACTGGGATTTATCTACTAAACGTGCAACTGCAATTGTAAATATTTTATCTGAAAATAAAGCAATCGATAAAAGAAATCTGACTGCTGCAGGTCGTGGTGAATATGCACCTTTAATGAGTAACGAAACGGCTGAAGGTAAAGCAAAAAACAGAAGAATCGAAATTATCTTAACTCCTAAGTTAGATGAGATTTCTAAAATGTTGAATGAACTATAACATTTCATAAAAGATTGATAAAAAGGCTTGAGTTCTAAATTCAAGCCTTTTTCTTTGGTTTAAACTTTGTAACTTTGGATTTTAAATTTTCAAATTCAGAAATGAACTATACAACACTACCTAATACCGAACTAAAAGTCAGCAAAATCTGTTTAGGAACAATGACTTTTGGGAATCAAAATACTGAAAGTGAATCGCACAGTCAATTGGATTATGCTATTGAAAAAGGAATCAATTTTATTGATACGGCTGAGATGTATCCAATTGGTGGCAACGCTCAAATCTTTGGAAGTACCGAGCGTTTCATCGGAACTTGGATTAAGAAAATTGGTGCTTCGGAACGTGAGAAATTAGTTTTAGCAACAAAAATCGCTGGACCAAATAGAGGAATGGAATACATTCGTCAACCATTAGATTTTTCCAAGAAAAGTATTCACGAAGCGGTAGAATTAAGTTTAAAAAACCTGCAAACCGATTATATCGATTTATATCAAATGCATTGGCCAGAACGTGTGATGAACATGTTTCAGAAACGTGGTGTTCAAGAAATTGATACCAAATGGCAAGACAATATTTTTGATGTGCTAACAGTATATGATGGATTAATTAAAGAAGGAAAAATCAAACATATTGGACTTTCTAATGAAAATCCGTGGGGCGTGATGCGTTTTTTAATGGAAAGCGAAAAGCACGGTTTGCCAAGAATTGCCACGATTCAAAATCCATTTTCGTTATTGAATCGCTTGTATGAAGTAGGTTTGTCGGAAATTGGAATGCGAGAAAATGTTGGGTTGTTAGCGTATTCGCCATTAGGTTTCGGATTTTTATCTGGGAAATATTTGAATGGTTATCCTGAAAATTCGCGTATGAAATTGTTTCCAAATTTTGTTCGTTATACCAACGAGAATTGTTTCAAAGCAACCAAATTATACAAAGAATTAGCAGAATCAAACGGATTAACATTAACCCAAATGGCGATTGCTTTTGTTCATCGTCAAAAGTTTGTGACTTCAACCATTATTGGTGCAACAACTCTTGCGCAACTAGAAGAAAACATCAATGCTTTCGATACCATTTTATCTGACGAAATTGTCGCTGAAATTGAGAAAATTCAGGAATTAATTCCGAATCCCGCACC
>CAZCIV010000237.1:0-4584 GCA_964498595.1 uncultured Flavobacterium sp. | reverse complement strand
TAACGGTTTGGCGCTTGGCGAAGAAGCGGATTTCGAAGCACTACACTGTCTGCCAGCACAAAAGTTGATACGAGGCAGAATGTTCAATTAACCACTGAACCCGCTTTTTTGCCAAACGCCTGTTGTATGTCGTTATCTTTAGAAGTACACAGCCTCAAATTCAGCTAATGGTGCTCTTCGTCCTACGTTTAAATTTAAAATATCTCCATTGATTGTATAATTGTCGGTCAATTTAAAAACTTCTAAAAATTCACTTTCATTTATGTCTATATCCGGGCAAATCTTCATCGTTAACGCCATATTTTCATTAAATCTAATTCTGTTTCCTTCAAATAATTCAAATTGCCCATTAAACTGATTGCAACCTGCAAAACCTGAAACTGTTCCATCACTTTTTAGGATAAAGTATTGTTCTTTTTCTTGGTTTTCAGCCTTTTCAATATTTTTTCCTTCAAGTGTTTTTAATTTCCAAAATTTATTAACGATTTCATTATTATTTTCACGAACAAAAATTGATTTACCTTCTTTTATCGTTTCTATTATTTTGATATTCTTTATTTCCATTGGTTCTACGGATAATGGATTTTTATCTAAAATCACAAAATCAGCTAATTTTCCTTTTGTTAATGTGCCTTTTAAATTTTCTTCAAAAAATTCATAAGCTGCATTAGCTGTAATTGCTTTTATGGCTTGGTATGGCGAAACTCTTTCAGCTTCTCCAATTATTGCTCCAGAGCGTGAAATTCTGTTCACAGCAGTCCAAATTGTAAATATTGGGTCGATTGGAGTAACAGTAGCATCCGAATGATTGGTTGGTTTGAGTCCTAATTTTATAGAACTTGCCATTGGACTTAAAAAGTCTGCTCTTTCTTTTCCCAAATTTTCTACGTGAACATCTCCCCAAAAATAGGCGTGATTTGTAAAAAATGAAGGTTCCATATTATACTTTATGAAAGTTGCAAGTTGGTCTGGTCTCGAAAATTGTGCGTGAATAATTATCGTTCTTCTATCCTTGTCTAATCCTTGATTTAATGCTGCACAAGCATTTTCGTGAGCCGAAATAATCATATCAACAGTTGCGTCTCCATTGCAATGAATAAATAATTGATTATCGTTTTCATAAGCTATTAAAAACAGCTTATTGATAGCTTCTTGTGTTAAACTTGGTAAACCTCTGCAATCGTGAACACATCCTGGAACTTTAGTCAAAAATGGTTTTGTAAAGTAAGCTGTTTTACCTTGTGGCGAACCATCTGCAACTATTTTAGTTCCTTGTACTTTAAATCCGTTTTTGTAAGTTTTAAAAGAAAGTGTTGTGTCTTTTAGATTCCTTTCTAACTCTGAATAACCTGCCAAAGAAATTAAATCTATTTTAAATTTTCCTGCATCTGCTTGTGATTGAAAGAAGCGAATAGTGTTTCTGTCTGTCATTCCATCTTGTGCAGTGGTAATTCCATTTGAAGCGTAATACTGTTGTGTGGTTTCAAAAAACTCTTCCTGTTTAGAAGCTAATTTCTCTAACATCAACCGAACAAACGGATACATAGCAGTTTCCTGTACCAATCCAGTTGGTTCTTGTGTGTTTGGAAAACGGTCAATGTTTCCTCCGTCTGGATTTTTCGTTTCAGCATTCACCTTTAATTCTTTTAATCCTAAAGAATTTGCAACGCCCATATGTCCGCTTGTGTGCTGTAAATAAACCGGATTGTTAGGCAATACTTTGTCAATATCTTTTTTTGTAGGATGTCGTTTTTCTGCCAATTCACCATCATCATAACCCCATCCAAAAATCCATTCTCCATCTGGAATGTTTTTTTCCTGCTTGTATTTTTTCAGGTTTGCCAAAATATTATCCATATTTTTTACCGTTCCCACGGGTGCAGGATTCAAATCTACTTGCCCCATGGTGTTAGAAACCATCCCAAAATGGCTATGTGGGTCGATAAATCCGGGCAATAGCGTTTTGCCCTTTAAGTCGATTTTGTTTAAGTTAGAAAATCGTTTTTCTGCTTCTTTTAATGTTCCTACAAAAGCAATTTTTCCGCTTTGTTCAACTATTGCTTCGGCATAAGAGGGTTCTTTTGTGTCCATTGTTATAATGTTGCCGTTATAATATAAATGGGCCATTAGATCATTACCTTGTTTTTTATTTGTTGTACAGCCTAAAGACATTACCATGGCGAAAAAGGCTATTAAAATTTTGTTGTTTTTCATTGTTGCTTATTAAATGTTGGAGGATAAAACTCAAGTCTTTATTAAAAATAGGTATAATTTATTTCTGTAATTTGATTTTACTATTTGATTTTATTAAAGAAATGGAGAAAGCAATCGTACTACTTTTTCCCACAGAAATAAGTGCCTCGGGCGCTTCAACCAGTTTTCTGCATTAATTTGTTCTGAAACCAAAAGATCATCGATAAAAGCAGATCTTAGTTTTTCGGCGGTGTTTTTACTGTAAATCATCGCATTAACTTCAAAATTAAGATCAAAACTTCGGTAATCCATATTGGCCGAACCTATAATGGACAAATCATCATCAATCACCATTGTTTTGGCGTGTACAAAGCCTTTATTGTATTTGTATATTTTTGCACCGTAAACCAATAGCTCTGTGTAGTAGGCATTTGCAGCAGTATTCACCATTTTGGAATCTGATATGCCGGGGATGATTATTTTCACATCCAATCCTCTTTGAATGGCAACAATCAAAGCATCCATTAAGCTTTCACTAGGTATAAAATAAGGACTGGTTATGTAAATACTTTTTCGGGCAGCGCTGATTGCCTGCAGTAATGAATAGAAAATAACAGGCTGCGTACTATCGGGTCCTGAAGCCGCGATCTGAATGACCTCATCATTTTGTTCACTACTCCGGGTGTAGTTTGGAAAAAAAGTTTCGTCGTACGGTATTTGGTTAGGGCTGCAAAAATTCCAGTCACAAATAAATAAATATTGTAAGTAGGCCGACGCCTGTCCTTCAATTTTCATATGAGTGTCCCGCCAAAACAAATGATTTTTTTTCTTTACATCGTTCCGGTATTTGTCACTGATATTGATGCCTCCTACATAACTTGTCTTGCCATCAATTATAATTATCTTTCGGTGGTTCCTATAGTTTATTCGGTTTGCCAAAGCATACCATTTAATTTTATAAAATGCGGCCGTATGTACACCAGCTTCAGTAAGTTTTTTAATAAAATTATTCCCTATACGGTGACTTCCAAAATGGTCGTACATAAATCGGACTTCAACTCCTTGCTGTGCTTTTTTTATTAAAACGTCTGCAATTTGGTTTCCTGTTACATCATTTTCATAAATGTAATATTCCATATGGATATGAGACCGGGCATTCTGTAATGCACTGAGTAATTCGGGAAATTTTTCTTCACCGTTAAAGAGCAGCTGCACTTTGTTGTTGGCTGTTAGTGGACTGCCACTTGAGCGAAAAATATAATCGGCAACAGGCTTAGTATTTTCTGAAATCAGTCCAGAATTTCTGATGGAGTCTGAATACACCTTCATTTCTGCGTTTATCAACTTGCCTAACGGTTCATCCCGAATTAATTTTTTTGTGTATAATTTACGCTTACGATAATTGATACCGAACGAGAAATAAAATACAATTCCGGTGACCGGAAGCAAAATAATAAACAGGATGTACCCTAATGCTTTGGTTCCACTTCGGGTGTCGATAAGCACCCGAAAGATAACCAGCACCAACACCAGAAAATAGATAAGTTGTATGATCAGAATCCAGCTCGGCATGTCTTGTTATATTTACTCCAGTGTTTGCTCGCCACCACCATTTACAAAAATTGTCTGTCCGCTAACCCATTCTGAGATTGGGGATGCGAAATAAAGAATTGCTCCTGCAATATCGTCAGCAGTTCCAAGTCGTTTTATTGGAGTGTGTTTAAGCATTGTTTTTTCAATTTCAGGTGTTAAGACACTTTCTAAAGCAGCAGTTCTAGTAGCTCCCGGACCTACTGCGTTAATACGAACTTCTGGTCCAAAATCGTGAGCTAGATTTGCTACGGTATGGTTTACAGCAGCTTTTGAGCCAGCGTAACCGCTCATATTTGGGCTTTTATTAATACTGGCCATCGAAGTAGTAAAAACAATGGAGCCATAACCCGCTTTTTTCATATGAGGAACAGCCAATTGGCATAATCTCCAACCGCTAAAAACATTTAGCTCAAAGTCTCTTTTTATATCATTTACAGAAATCTTAAACGGATTTTCTCGTCCGCCTCCGCCACCACCAGCATTGTTGATTAGTATGTGAATTCCGCCAAGTTTTTTTACTGTAGTTTCTATTAAGTTTACTAAATCTTCATCTTTCAGCACATTGCAAGAAACTGCGATTGCTTTTACGCCTAATTTTTCAATTTCCTTTGCAGTTTTTTCGGCATCTTCTATATTAAAATCTCCGATAGAAATATCAGCTCCGTGTTTTGCCAAAATCATTGCAGTTGCTTTGCCAATTCCATTGGCACCACCTGTAACGATGGCTGTTTTTTCCCTTAAATCAAATAGTTTGTTCGTTTCCATATTTTTGGTTTTTATAATGACATACAACGTTCC
>CAZCIV010000236.1:0-4617 GCA_964498595.1 uncultured Flavobacterium sp. | reverse complement strand
ATTTTATAGCTTCAATTTCGTGTATTTGCATCATACTGCGAATATATTATTTTGTAAGCTATTCTGCAATTATTATGCCTAACGTTTTAATGTAAAATGCCCTTTGATGGTTTTTCCGTTTGTTAATTCCAATGTGAACCAATAATCATTTGAAGGTAAATTACTTCCATTAAATGTTCCATCCCAAGCCTCTGTATCAGCATTATATCGTTTTATTAATTTTCCATATCGATCAAAAATACTGATAATGCTACTTTGTAAATTTCTTTTTCTTAAATTTTTTATATACCAAGTATCATTATAATTATCTCCATTAGGAGTAAAGTATTTTGGATAATCTAAAATGTAAAATGTTTTTTTAGCAATACCACATTTTTTTTTATCGTTAACATAAACGGTGTATTCTCCTTCTAATAAATTTACGAATGTATTAGAATCTTGATAGTTAACACCATCTAAAGAAAATTCATAATCGCCTAAATTAGAAACATCAACTTGAATAATTGCTGAATTATTTTCTTGAAAGTCGTCAATAATTATGTCTTCAATCGTTGCAATTTCAGAAGTTTCAACTGTAAATGCTTTTGTTTTTGAACAGTTTAAAGCATTGGTTAGTGTTACTTCATAAATTCCACCTGAATTTACGGTAATTTGTTGGGTGAATTGAGGTGGATTTGTATTCCATTCATAAGATGAAAATCCGCTTCCAGCATCTAAAGTTAAAATAGCATCTTCGCAAAGACCAATGGTTTCATCTACTAAAATTGTATCAAATGTATTTATTACTAAATTCACAGGATAATCCGAATAACAACCTTGAACATTCATGATTCTGGCATAAATGGTTTGATTGTTTGGAATTGTATTGGTGTAATTTGTTGGCAAAGTAGTTGTGCTTGTTGGTATTTCGAAAAATGAAACAACATAACCTACAGGAAGATTTGTAAATAATTGATTTTTAATGTTATCTAAATTAAAAACTGTTTTTCCATCTTGATTTGCATCGGCATCACATTCTGTAAATAAATCTTGATTGATTACTAACGATTCTGCGTATTCAATTTTAAGTGTATTGGAAGGTGGAGAACACGTAGTGCCATAAAAAATTTCTACTGTAAAATCTCCAGCTGAAGCAATTGTGTAAGTTGGATTTATTGCTCCTGAAATTGGATTACCATTTTCAAGCCATTGGTAGCCTGTTGCACCAACTTGAGTTGCATCAACAGTCAAAGTTTCGCCAGGGCAAAGTGGATTTCCTGTTGCAATTAAGCGGTCGTCACCTAAGTCGATTCCGAAATTAAAACTTCCACCTTTTAGGAATATGGCAGAATCATATCTGTAATTTCCTTCATCTGCTATGACTAATTTAATATGATAAGTTTGGCCAGGAACAACATCGGCTTGGGCTGTTAAAACAGTGGTTTGTCCATTAAAATTGGTAGGATGAGTAGTTCCATTAAAAGCATCGAAATAAGCTGCATTTGCTGGCGGACAAATTGTGCCAGGACCACGAACCGTATTGACTTTTACTGGTATATTTGTACCAGGAATTACGGCTAAATTATCATATGTAGTAGCACTTGCCTCTTTTAGTAAAAATGCAAAACCATCAGTATAGTTACATTGATTAGAAGATGGATTTGTTAAATATTGTTCAGATGAAAAAATATAATCAAAACTGATTCTATTTCCTAAGGGAATAAAATCGAATTCTAAAACAGTAGCATTAAAAGTATTGCTTAAGCCTAAAGCATCATTTAAATCAGGATCGCCATTCCAACCCATGCCACCGCCGTCGTCTGAAAGATAACTATTTGGTCCAGGAGCGTTATTTATTTTTCCTGTAGAGAGAATAATTCCGTTTTCAAAGGGAAATGAAGTTCCTGTAGCATCAAAATAGCCAAAACTTTTTTCGCCTGAAGCAAAATTTCCTCCAGAAACACTCACATTAAAAACGTTAGCACAAGGGCTGTTGATTAAAATATCTTCAACTAAATCTTGTGGGGTGTAACTTTCATCAACCGAAATATTTTGAGCGTTTCCAAATTGGATTCCAAGCCCAAAAACCAAACAGAAAATGATATATTTTAATCTACTCATAGCATCTGCAAAGATACTACAAATCGCGCTTTTTAAGAATGTAATAAGATGTTAAAATAAATATAAAAGTCCACACTAAAACAATGCTAATTTGTGAGAAATGAATGCTGTAATCTTTAGCGGTTTGAGCACCTCCAACTGCATTTTCAATTGTTTTAATTGCGCTTAATCGAGTAATAGGTTCTTTGATTAAATTACTCATTGATTCTATTGGAAAATATTGAATAATTGTATCTCCAAAGTTTTTATGTTTATCATCACCACCTAAAATTACAAATTTTAATAACCAATAAAAGATGTTTTCACCTACGAACCAAACGAACAAGAACCCCAAAGCAAAAGCACTTCGCTTTACTAAAATTCCTAAGAGCAAACAGAAGGAGAAAAAAGCAAAAAGTTTGATAAAAAAAGCTAATAAATATTCTAAATCACTGAAAACGATTGATAACTCATTGTATGATGAGAAGGAATAACCTAGAATTAAAGACATTATGAAAACAAAAATTGTTGAAGCAGCAGCAAAAGAGCCAACAACTAAAAACTTAGAAAGTATAAATTCTTTTTTGCTTAATCCGTCAATGAGGTTTTGTTTTAGCGTTCCGTAAGTGTATTCATTTGCCATCATAGAAACAATTACAATGGCTAAAAATATCTTGAAAAATGCCGCAACATAAGTGTTAAAATGCCAAATATAGGGAAAGTTGAAAATCCCTTGGTCAGCAATTCTAATCTCGAAAGTTCCAATACTAAATTTTATTGAGGCAATTAAGGCAATGAAACTTAGTAAAATAAAATAGGTTAATAATAAAACACGACTGGCTTTGTTTTTCCAAATTTTTTGAAATTCTATAGAAAGTAATCTTTTCATCAGATGGTTAGTTTTTTGTTAATTCAAGGAATTGTTCTTCAAGGCTGTTTTTTCTTTTTACTAAATGTTCTAAAACAATGTTTTGCTCAAATAAATACGAATTCAAATCTTGTGCAGCAATGTCTTGTTTTAAATACACCAAAAGTTTTCCGTCTTCTTCAATAGTGTTTTCTACAAATGATTGTTCGTCTAAAACGGTTTTCAATTGAAGTATATCGTTTGATTTTAGTTCGAAGAAACTGTTGTTTTCAATCATGTTGTGCACGGTTCCTTGATACAACATTTCGCCTTTTCGTAAAACTACCACATGACTGCACACTTTTTCCACTTCGTCTAACAAATGTGAAGCCAATAAAATGGTTGTTCCTTGTGATGCAATTACTTTTATAATATCTCGAATTTGACGAATTCCTTGCGGATCTAAACCATTGGTAGGTTCGTCTAAGATTAGGATTTCCGGATCGTTTAATAAGGCAGAAGCAATGGCTAAACGTTGTTTCATTCCTAAAGAATACGTTCTGAATTTATCGTTTTTACGTTCTAAAAGCCCAACTAATTCTAGCTTTTCATCCACTTTTGAAAATGGCGTTCCTTTGATTTTACAAACCAATTCCAAATTTTCTTTAGCAGTCATGTAAGGATAAAAGTTGGGTCTTTCGATGATGGCGCCGACTTTTTTCAATGCGTCATGCGTAGCGACTTTTCCTCCAAACCATTCAAAATCGCCTGAAGTTTTATTGACAACGTTTAATACAATTCCTAAAGTGGTTGATTTTCCAGAGCCGTTGGGTCCAAGAATTCCGTAAACATTGCCTTTTTTGATTTCAAAAGAAACATTTTTAACGGCATGCAAGTGTTTATTGAAAATCTTGTTGAGATTCGAGATTTTTAAAATGGTTTCCAAGTTTGTTCGTTTTTTGATTTATAAGTAAGACGAACGAATTTTAGATTTGTTACGGATTGAAGTGAATGTCAAAAAAAAATCCCTAATCTTATGGCTCGATTAGGGATTTAAAGGTATTGCTTGGGGCAAAATTAATATTGAATAAAGTTGTTGATTTTCACATTTGTAGCTTTTAAATCGTGCATTAAATTGTACAAGCCAAAGAAAGTTCTGTTGATGTAAATAAAATGCTTTGAACCACGATTTCCGTTCATGTTTCGTAATTCCGTGTTTTTGGAATAACGTTCTCCTAAATCGGCAATTTGACCGAAAAATTCTTCATCAGAAAAATCAAATTCTTCTACATGGAAAGGTCGAGCAAATAAACTTAATAATTCATGGAACATTTCTGTGAAGAATTCCACTTCTTCTTTTGTGTCTTCTTTTCTTAAGATTTCCAATTCGTATAATTTCGATTGGAAGAATTCAGGATTGTTCAAGTTTTCTTTTTTAGCTAATTCGAAATAGGGTATATAAAAGTCATTTGGAACTTCTTTGATACATCCAAAATCTAAAGCTACTAATTTCGTGTCTTTAGTAATTAAGAAGTTTCCAGGATGCGGATCGGCATGGACTTTTCTCAAATTGTGCATTTGATACATGTAAAAATCCCAAAGTGTTTGGCCTAAAATATTCGATTTCTCAGCATCAGTATTGTGAGCGGTGAATTCAGACAAATGTTCGCCCGTCATCCAATCCATCGTAA
>CAZCIV010000235.1:0-4625 GCA_964498595.1 uncultured Flavobacterium sp. | reverse complement strand
ATTTTTGGTTGGAAAGTAATCGGTACAATTGCACCAGAAGTTAAGAAATGTGTGTTAATAGCCGTTCCACATACAAGTTGGTGGGATTTCTTTCTAGGAATTTTTTCTCGTGGAATTCTGAATTTGGAAATTAACTATGTTGCTAAAAAGGAATTATTTGTATTTCCTTTTAACTATTTCTTTACTTGGACAGGTGGAACACCTTTAAATCGTCAAAAAAACGAGAATAAAGTGGATACTATCGCAAAAATATTTCATGAAAAAGAAGTTTTTAGATTAGCTATTGCTCCAGAAGGTACAAGAAAGAAAGTAACCGAATGGAAAACAGGTTTTTATTACATGGCACTAAAAGCAAATGTTCCAATTATTCCTGTAGCGTTTGATTATGGGAAAAAACAAGTGGTGTATCACGAACCATTTTATCCAACAGGAAATATTGAAGCTGATTTAAAATTTTTAAAATCGTATTATAAAGATGTAATTGGTAAAATTCCAGAAAAAAGTTTTACTGATATTTAAAAATAGAACTCTGGAGCAATTCAGGGTTTTTTTTATGGTTTGTAGTTTTTAAATGTTCCGTTTTTGAAAAACACTACAATGCGCTCAATTTCTTCATGAGAATTATTTTCTGTTTTAAACGATTCTACAGGATTACTTTCTGGAAGAGTAGGAGTAATTCTTTTTTCTACAGTCGAAAATAAATCAAGTTCTGAATTAGTGTTTTCTAGAAATGGTTGTGAAGGAGATTTCTTTTCAGTTTCTAAAACTGTCGACACTACATTTTCTGATTTTGGGAAATTTCCTTTTCCATTCAAAATCCAATATAAATCTACTTCAGGAAAAACCTCAATTACTTTGATGATGAAATCCAAGCTAGGTTTATTTCTACCAGAGAGTAGGTGAGACAAACTCGAACGTTGCACATTTATTTTATCTGCAAAAGCAGAAGCTGATAAATTGTAATAATCAAGTATGATTTCTAACCGTTTAATAAAATCATCAATGTTTACCATTGTAAATAGCTGTTTTGAATTAAAGAGTTACAAATGTAAACAAAGCGAAAGAAATATACAAGTT
This sequence comes from uncultured Flavobacterium sp., assembly GCA_964498595.1. GTDB lineage: Bacteria > Bacteroidota > Bacteroidia > Flavobacteriales > Flavobacteriaceae > Flavobacterium. The sequence continues at coordinate 3,548 of CAZCIV010000235.1, read as the reverse complement.
TACAGATGTAAATAGCATAAATACAATTTAATTTAAACTTTACATAGAGTAATATAAATAATTGATTTTGAATAAATAGAAACTAAATAAATTAACATATTTAATATTGTAAATTAATGCAATAGAAGTCAATGTAAGGAGTAATTAAACCCGTTTACAAAAGTGAATTTTATTGTAAATTTAAATGTTTACAAATGTAAAAAATAAGTTGTTTACATTTGTAAATCAAAAGAAAGCCATGGATTATTTACAATTAGCAACTCAATATTTAGAACCAAAACTAAAAGGAAAGTATATTCATTTAGATACTATTTTACCTATTTTAAAATCATTAAATTCAGATTTTGAAATTACAGAAATTGGAAAATCGGTTCAAGGAAGAGCTATTCATCAAGTAAAAATTGGAGTTGGAACAACCAAAATTTTGATTTGGTCGCAAATGCATGGAAATGAATCAACGACTACAAAAGGTTTATTTGATTTCTTTAATTTTTTACAATCAGATAATGAAATAGCAAAAAGAATTAAATCGGATTATACCTTAATATGCATTCCTATGTTAAATCCAGATGGTGCTTTCTTGTATACGAGAGAAAATGCTAATAAAGTGGATTTAAATAGAGATGCTTTGAATGCTACACAGCTTGAAATGCAAGTCTTGCATAATATTTATAAGAGTTTTCAGCCAGATTATTGCTATAATTTACACGATCAACGAACTATTTTTGGAACAGAAGGCTTTAATTTACCTGCAACCGTCTCTTTTTTATCACCAGCTTATAATGAAGAGAGGGAATATAATGAAGTGCGTCTAAAAGCAATCCATATAATAAACAATATGAATAATGCGTTACAACTTTATATTCCAAATCAAGTTGGGCGTTTTGATGATAGTTATAATGTGAATTGTACAGGAGATTATTTTACAACTCATAATACATCAACGATTTTATTTGAAGCAGGTCATTATGCTAATGATTATGATAGAGATATTGTAAGAAAATTTATTTTTATTTCGCTTTTAAGTTCATTTTACACATGTTACGAAAACGTTATAGTTGATAATGAATTGAAAGAATATTTGAATATTCCTCAAAATAATAAATGTTTTTATGATTTTATTTATAAAAATGTCAAAATTATTGATAATAATGTTGAAAAAATAATTAACTTTGCAGTTCAATATACTGAAGTAATAGAAAATGGTCAGTTAAAATTTGTTGCAACTATTGCTAAAATAGAAGATTTGCAAAATTTTAAAGGTCATTTAGAATATGATTGTGAAGAAGGGTTGTTTTCTTCAAGTAATGGGATTCACTTTCCTGTTTTAGAAGAAAAAGCTGATTTTTTCATCAATAATTTAACAGAATTTAACAATGGTGTAAAAATTATTTGATAAATTTGCTTCAGATTTGAATAAAAATCAAAAAATTAACAATTATTACAGGCACTTATGAGCAAGTTTCGTTTAGATGAAGTAGATCATCAAATTTTGGACATGTTGATTGATAACACGAGAGTTCCTTTTACTGATATTGCAAAAAAACTTTTAATTTCTGCAGGAACGGTACATGTTAGGGTGAAAAAAATGGAAGATGCAGGAATCATTCAAGGTTCTTCTTTAACATTAGATTATGAAAAATTAGGATATTCTTTCATTGCTTATGTTGGGGTTTTCTTGCACAACACCTCACAGACTAAATTTGTTTTAGAACGAATTAATCAAATTCCATTTGTAACTGTTGCTCATGTAACTACAGGAAAATTTAATATTTTCTGTAAAATTAGAGCTAAAGATACCAAACATGCTAAAGAAGTTATCTTCATGATTGACGATATAGAAGGTGTTTACAGAACTGAAACCATGATTTCTTTAGAAGAAAGTATCAATGACAAAAAACGATTGATGCATACAATTTTTAAAGAATTGTAAAATATGAAGCCTCTTATTGAGGCTTTTTTTATATCTTTAAGTTATGAAAAACTTACAATCAAACGAATTTGCTCCCTATTACGAGAATTATATTAAACTGGTTCCTGAACAAGACATAGTAAAAGGTCTTCTGAAACAAAAAGAAGAAATGTTGCATTTCTTTAAAACAATTCCGGTTTTTAAACATGAATTTCAATATGCACTAGAGAAATGGACGATAAAAGACATTATTTTACATTTAATTGATGCAGAACGAATATTTACTTATAGAGCTTTATGAATTGCAAGAAATGATAAAACGGAATTACTAGGATTTGAAGAAAATGATTATGTAGTTACAGCGAATGCTAATAATCGAGAATATGAAAGTTTATTAGCAGAATATGAAACGGTACGAAATGCTTCAATAAGTTTATTTGAAACTTTTACAACTGATGATTTGCTTCGTTTAGGAATGGCTTCTAATAACAGTGTTTCGGTAAGAGCTATTGGATATATTATGTTGGGGCATGAATTACATCATAAAAACGTAATTTTAGAAAGATATTTATAATAAAAAAGGGATTCAATTTAGAATCCCTTTTTTATATATTAATCTTCGTCGTCTTCGTCAGCATCATCTTCATCTCCGTCTTCTGAGTCTTCGATATCATCTGAATCATTTGAATCATCTTCGTCGTCATCTTCGTCAATATCTAAGTCTTTTAAAGCTCCGATTTTTTCATCTGGTACTACTACAACATCATCTTCGATAATATCATCTTCATCGTAGTTTTCGATTCTATCAGCAAGTTTAGTACTTACTTTTACTAAGTAAATGGTGTCTTCTGTACGAACTTCTACAGCTTCAACCGTTTCATTTTTAGCATTTTTAAAACGAATAACATCCGAATCATCATATCCGTCAGGAAATTTCTCAACTAGTAAGGTTAAGATTTCATTTGTTAATTTAGCGTAATCAACAATAACTCTTTTCATTGGGTAGGTTTTAATCTTGTAATTTCGTCAAATGTAATATCCTTAGCTTATATTTTCAAGTAAAATTTAATATTTTTTTTAAAAATTTTACCAACCTAAAACGTAAGCAAACATCAACGGTGCAACTATCGTAGCATCAGACTCTACGATAAATTTAGGTGTTGTAATATCTAACTTACCCCAAGTAATTTTTTCGTTTGGTACAGCTCCAGAGTAGGAACCATAACTAGTTGTTGAGTCAGAAATTTGGCAGAAATAGCTCCAAAATGGCACATCATGCATTTCCATATCTTGATATAACATTGGAACAACACAAATAGGGAAGTCTCCTGCGATACCACCACCAATTTGGAAGAAACCAATTCCTTTTCCTTCACAGTTTTTAGTGTACCAATCTGCTAACCACATCATGTATTCAACACCACTTTTCATAGTTGTAGGTTTGAATTCTCCTTTGATACAGTAAGATGCGAAAATGTTACCCATTGTACTATCTTCCCATCCAGGAACTACAATTGGTAAATTCTTTTCAGCAGCAGCCACCATCCAAGAATCTTTTGGATCGATTTCATAATATTGCTCTAAAACTCCTGAATTAATCATTTGGTACATGAATTCATGTGGAAAATAACGTTCA
>CAZCIV010000234.1:0-4640 GCA_964498595.1 uncultured Flavobacterium sp. | reverse complement strand
GTTTGATGCAAGTTCAATTAGAAGACGAAGTTGAGATTGAAAAAAGTAACATCTTAATGGTAGGACAAACCGGAACTGGAAAAACATTAGTTGCAAAAACAATTGCAAAAATGTTGAATGTTCCATTGGCTATCGTTGACGCAACTGTTTTAACCGAAGCGGGTTATGTAGGGGAAGATGTAGAAAGTATTTTAACTCGTTTGTTACAAGCAGCTGATTACGATGTTGCTAAAGCTGAAAGAGGAATCGTATTTATTGACGAAATCGATAAGATTGCTCGTAAAAGTGATAATCCATCCATTACTCGAGATGTTTCGGGAGAAGGTGTACAACAAGCTTTGTTGAAATTATTAGAGGGAACAGTGGTTAATGTTCCACCAAAAGGAGGAAGAAAACATCCTGACCAAAAATTTGTTGAAGTTAATACACAAAATATCTTGTTCATCGCAGGTGGTGCTTTTGACGGAATTGAAAGAATCATTTCAAAACGTTTGAACAGACAAGCGGTAGGTTATAGTTCATCTATTGGAACAGACCAAATCGATAAAGATAATTTACTACAATATTTGATTCCAAAAGACGTAAAAGACTTTGGATTAATTCCAGAAATTATCGGTCGTTTACCAGTTCTAACGCACATGGACCCATTGGATGCAGAAACGTTAAGAGCAATTTTAACCGAACCAAAGAATGCCCTAGTAAAACAATACAAAAAATTGTTTGAAATGGATGAGGTGGATTTAAATTTTGAAGAAGACGCTTTGGATTATATTGTGTCAAAAGCTTTAGAGTATAAACTTGGAGCAAGAGGTTTACGTTCGTTATGTGAGGCTATTTTAACTGATGCTATGTACGAATTACCAAGTTCTGATGACAAACGCTTACAAGTTACAAAGGAATATGCTGAAAACAGTTTGAGTAAAAATTTATTACAACGTTTGAAAGCCGTTTCTTAAGAAGATATGTATAAAGTAAAAAGGTCGCCAATTGGCGACCTTTTTACTATTTAAGCATTTCTCTTTTGCTCGATTGATTTTGATTGTTTTGTATTGCAATATCTTTTTTGGCAACTCCATCCGCTTGAGCAAGATGTTAATAATACTAGTGTTGATAAGGCTAATACTAGGGGGATTTTTTTCATTTTTTTATAGTTATATTAAATTAAGAGTTTTTATTTAATGATTTTGAATTCAACTCTACGATTCGTTTGGTCTTGTTTAGCGGTACATTTTTCGCACTTTTCTAACAATTCACTTTCACCAAAACCTTTGTAAGTTAACTGAGTTGCAGGAATACCTTTTTTAATTAAATATTGATAAGCTGCTTTTGCTCTGCTTTCAGATAATACTTGGTTGTAGGTTTCAGTACCTTTATTGTCGGTATGTGCATTAATTGTAATACTCATGTTTGTATTGCTCTTAAGAACTTCAACAATTTTGTTCAACGATAATTCAGATTCTTTTTTAATTGTTGATTTATTGAAATCAAAATAAATATTTTCAATAACAATTGCATCTTCAGTTACAACTGCTTTTTTCTGAGTTAAAGAGATATTCTTTTCTATATCACCTGTAGTAATGGTAGTTTTTTTATCTTCATAACCGTCTTTAGAAATGAAAACATTATAAAAAGTTAATGGTTCTAATGCTAATTTGATTTTACCATTATTGTCAGATTTTGTTTCTGCTAATTTTGTTCCAAATTCATCTGTAACAATTAAGGTAGCGTTTGGTAGAGGTGTTTTTGTAACTTCTTCAACTACAGTATAGCTAAAATGTAAATTTTCTTGCTTTTTTATTTCAAATTTTAAAATATCAAAATTGCCCAATTGTTTTTTATCCGTAGAAATATATCCTTTAGTTGGAGAAGTCATTACAAAAGCTACATCGTCTCTTCTTGAATTTAAGTCAGTTCCTAAGTTCATAGCTACCAAAAAGGAATTGTCTACATAAGCAGATCTAAAAACATCATAACCACCTAAATTTAAATGTCCTTTTGAGGAAAAATATAAATACTTATTGTCAGATGACATATAAGGATATTTTTCATCATCTGCTGTGTTTACATTAGGGCCTAAATTTACTAATTCACCTATTGAACCATCTTCTTTAATGGAAGCAACATAAATATCAAAACCACCATATCCTCCTGGTATATTAGATGAAATATAGATTTTTTTACCATCAGGAGAAACACTTGGAGTTTCAACAGAATATTCCTCTGGAACAATATTTAAATTAGTAATATTTGTCCACTTTTGTGCATCTTTTTCATTAAGATTTGCTCTGTATAATGTAAAGGATTGCTTGTTGTTTGGGTTTTCTCTTGTAAAAAAAATTGTTCTTTGATCACTTGAAAATCCAATAGAACCTTCGTCGTTTTCCGAATCTAAAGCTTGTGAAAATAATAAAGGAAAAGATAAACTTCCGTCTTCTTTGACGTCTACACAATATAAGTTGTTATTGGGGATGTTAGTAGAAGGATTTATTGTAATCTCGGCGTGTCTTCTTTTTTTATTTGATAAAATAATATACTTATTTTTAAAAAAGGTGGTTCCTATTTCGTTTAATTCTGTATTAATTCCAGTGTCACTTAAAATAAAACTAATTCCTTTGGTGTTTTTGTTGATAGCGTTAATTATTGCTTCTGCTCCTTCTGATCTTTTTGGTTCTTGTGCAAGTAAGACAAAGTTACCTAATAGTAATAATAACGTTAAGATTTTATTTATTTTCATAAATTTAAAAGCTTAAATAATAGTTAGTTAATGTAGGGGTTAAATCGGGCGCAAAATTAGGGCTATTTTTTGAAATACAATTTTATCTTATCATTTAATTATTGATTATCAGTAAAAAAACCGATATAATGCAAAAAAAACCGATTTAATGCAATTTGCTCAAATCGGTTTTCTTAATAATTTCGTAACAATAGGTTGTTAACAGGCTATACTTTTGTCAAATTCTTTATAATTATAAGTTTTATCAATATTTTTTATTGACTTTTCGCATTTTCTGTAAGGTCCACATTTGTATCTTCTAGGTCCGCAAGAGCCAAAAATTAAGCAAACGATTAGAAGTGATAAATATAAATTTCTCTGTTTCATTTTTGATGTAAGATTAACAAGCTTTCTAAGTAATGTCTTTCGTTAGATAATCTAGGAACTTTATTTTGTCCACCAAGTTTACCTTGCTGTTTTAACCAATCGTAAAATAGATTTTCTCTGGCTACATTTAATACTAACGGATTTAATGTCATATTATTGTAGCGTTTGGCTTCATAGTCAGAATTTACACTTTGAAGATTTTCATCTAATGCTTTTCTGAAATTTTCTATATTATCAGGTTTGTTTTTAAATTCGATAATCCATTCATGAGCTCCTTTTTGTTTATCATTCATAAAAATAGGGGCGACCGTGTAGTCGGTAATTTCACAATTAAATTCTGAGCAAGTTTTGGTTAAAGCCATATCGGTATTTTCAACCATTAATTCTTCTCCAAAAACGTTGATGTGATGTTTGGTTCTACCAGTAACTTTTATTCGGTATGGACTTAAAGAGGTAAATCGTATGGTATCTCCAATTAAATAACGCCATAAACCTGAATTAGTCGTAATTACTAATGCATAATTCTTATTCAATTCTACTTCGTTTAAACGGATGACACGTTGGTTTAAAGTTCCAAAAGTATCCATTGGGATAAACTCATAAAAAATCCCATAATCTAACATCAATAATAATTCGCTAGAATCATTTTGATCTTGAATTGCAAAAAAACCTTCCGAAGCATTATAAATTTCGTAATATTTGAAATTATCTTTCGGAAATAATTTCTTGTATTGTTCTCTATACGGATCAAAATTTACACCTCCATGAAAATAAACTTCCACATTTGGCCAAAGTTCCAATAAGTTCGATTTCCCTGTAGTTTCTAATGTTTTATGCAATAGAACTAACATCCAACTCGGAACGCCCGCCAAACTCGTTACATTTTCGTTAATGGTTTCGTTAACAATAGCAGGAAGTTTGGTTTCCCAATCGCCCATTAACGAAATTTTACTGCTGGGTGTGGAGCTAAATTCAGCCCAAATCGGCATGTTGTCAATTAAAATAGCCGATAAATCACCAAAAAAAGTATTGTTATCTTCATATAATTGCTTGCTACCACCTAAACGAAGACTTTTTCCAACAAACATCTGTGAATTTTCATTATTGTTTAGATACAAACACAATAAGTCTTTACTTGCTTTATAATGACAATTTTCTAAAGCTTCTGAACTTACTGGTATAAATTTGCTCTTAGCATTGGTAGTTCCGCTCGATTTGGCAAACCATTTGATGTTAGAATTCCAAAATACGTTTTGTTCGCCTTGTCTGGTTCTTTCAATTAAAGGTTCTAAATCTTCATAAGTAGAAACAGGAATTCGCTCACTAAAAGAGGTGTAATTCTTCATAGAAGAAAAGTCATATTTTCTACCAATTTGCGTGTTTTCGGCCGATTTTATAAGGTTGAAAAGCAATTCTTCTTGTACTTCATGCGGATATTTTAAAAACAATTCCATTTGATGAATTCGTTTCTTCAAAATCCAAGTAGCAACAGAATTTATAATTTGTAATGGCATTTACCTATTTCTAATTTTGAATTATT
>CAZCIV010000233.1:0-4651 GCA_964498595.1 uncultured Flavobacterium sp. | reverse complement strand
CAAAAAAACCTGGAATTGAAATTTTTAGTGAACCAATTTTAATTGAGCCAGAAAATAAAACTTATAATTTTATAGTTGATTTAAATAAATACAATATTCTTTTTCCTGAAAATGGAGTCTGCATAGGTATTGAAGTTATTAATAGAAAATACAAAAATCCAAAATTAGCGGGTGCTTTTACTGCACCTTCAATAAATTTTCAAAGAATAAGAAAACCAAGTAATAATGAGAGTTGGATTAGGTATAGAAATTCAGGAAATTGGAAATTTAAATCGTACATGGGACATGATTCTAGAGGTAAGTTTTTAGATAGAATTAATATAGATTTAAAAGTTAAATATGTTAAATAAAAAATGTTTTGAAGTTTGAAGTCTTGTCTTGTTAAAAATATAATTATGTTAAAAGTATTATTTGTATTTGTTTCTATTTCTCTAATCTCTTGTAAAAGTTATCAGAAAATTGGAGATAAAAATTCAAATTACATTCCGTACTATCTAAAAGTATACGAGGCAGATAGTTTATTTCTTGTAAAAAATTATTCGTTAGCTTATGAAAAGTATGATAGTCTTTTTAAATACTACGAACCTATAAATATGCCGTTATATTTTGAATTTGAAAACTATATAAAGTCAGGTTTATTAGCAAAAAAAGATAAAAGCTTTAAAAAAGAATTCAAAAAAATAGTTGCCAATTATGGCTACACTTATGGAAATATAGAAAAAGATACTTTGTTAAAAATGCTGGCTTTGCGTTTTAAAAAATCAAAAAAAAACATAGAAAAATGGCAAAAACAATATAGTTCAAAAATAGATACTTTTTATAGATATCAACTGACAACAATGAATTTAAATGATCAAAAAGTTAGAAATCAAAAACCACTAAATTGGGACGAGGTTGCTAAAATTGACAAACAGAACGATTCTATTTTACGACAAATGATAAATGTAATTGGTTACCCTAATTTCAAGAATGTTGGAAGTTTTAGAAAATTAAATGAAAACGAGAAAAAAGTTGATTTAGGAGTTGAAGTTTTATTAAACCATTTTACAAGTTCAGAGGAAAGTTTTGAATTTTATAATCAAATGCTTCCAAATCTTGTGAAAAAAGGGGAATGTTTACCAAAAGATTATGCTTATTTAATTGATAGGTATTGTACTAAGAATAGTAAAGATTCTTTTTTTTATTTTATTACATTTAGCCATGATTTTAAAAATAATCCAACTTTAGTTAAGATAATAAATGAAAGGCGGAAAAAGAATGGTCTTCCGTCAATTGAGTATGAAAAAATTTGGTTTGATGAAAGACTAATGAAAATATAAAACCGCGTTTTTTTTCTTGATTGATTTTACATTTTTAAAATACAGATTATTAATTCCTTTTTATGAAAAAGAATCAATTAGTTTTACTCATTCTATTTGGTTTTACAATCTATTCACAGGAATTTAATCCAAAAACAATAAATCTTTCACAAAATCCTGAAATCACAGATTTTAGTTTTTTAAAAGAAGAATTAAAAGATGTTCAAGTGGTTATGCTTGGAGAAAATACGCATTTTGATGGAAATGTATTTGAAATGAAAACCAAAATCGTTCAATATTTGCATCAAGAAATGGGTTTTACTACTATCGCATTTGAATCTGGAATTTATGATTTGTGGAAAGCTCAAAAAAGTATTAGTGAAGGGCAAAATGTAAAGGAAGCACTTTCAAATTCTTTGTTTTCTATTTGGGCAAAAAGAAACGAATTTCAAAGTTTTATCAATTTTTATGATGCGAATAAGAAAAATTTGAAAATTTTCGGTTTTGATTATCAGATTACGGGTAATAATGGAAATGTATTATTAGCTAAAGATTTATTCGAATATGCAAAAAAAATCAATCATAAAATAAAATTTAAACAAGAAGATTTTGAGTTGCTTTTAGAATCAGTGACTAATTCTGGTATGTTTGATGAAGAAGATATTTCTTATGAGCAATTTAAAATCGAATTATCCTCTTTTAAAAACAAAATTAGTCTGCAAAAAGATTCTGAAGAAAAGTTTTATTGGAATCAAATTGTAAAGAGTCTTTTAGAGTTAGGTCATGACGCTTTTGTAAAAGAAGAGATTTTAAGCACTTTCAACACTACTTCATACGACAATATTCGCGACAAGCAAATGGCGGATAATTTAATGGCTTACTTAAGACAAAATCCAGAAGCTAAGATAATTTGTTGGGGAGCCAACGCACATTTCGTAAATAATATGAGTTCAATCAATGAGCCTATATTAAAAGAATTTGTACCAATGGGTTCTTATATTAAAAAAGAACTTAAGAACAAAGTGTACAGTTTAGCTGCGGTAACAGCTGAAGATTCTATATTTCTTCAAAATAAATGGCATCAAACACCAATTAAAAAGCACTCATTTGAGTATTTCTTTAAAGAAACAAAGACTTCACCACATGTTTTCATTTCTTCAAATCAAATTGGAATGCAATTTTCAGCATGGAATAGACTTTTTAGCCCAATTACATTTGTAGAAAGTAAATTGAATGAGTTGTATGATGGTTATCTCTATTTTAGAACCGTTGCACCTTCGACTTTAATTGATTCTGATGAAAGGAATGTTGTTTTTAATACTAAAGAAAAACAAAAGAATAATTTTTCAGAACATAATGATGAAGAACTTAAGAAAACAGAATTAAATGAAGTTATCATTTATGGAAAAAGGACAGCTTATCAGGTGATGAAAAATGTGGTTGAGTCTTTGGAAAAAAATTATCCTGATAATCCATTTAGTTCATCAATGAAAACGAATATTCAAGCCAAAGTTTCAACTATTACTTATCTCGATTTTGATTTTATTGCCGAACAATACGATTTAGGTTACGTAAATCATATCAACAGAAGTACAAAAAATATAAAAGAGTTAAGATGGAATAAGAAAGGAGATTTTTTATCGGAAAGTTTAAGAGAATATCATGGTTTAGTGTACAATTGTCCAATAAAATATGTGCCTTTTTTAGAAAAAAGAAAGTTTAAAAAATTTATTTTTCAAATTGAAGAAACTAAAATGTACAACAATGAAGAAGTTTTTGTGATTAATTTTTCATCACCAAGAAATCATTCCACTTTTACCAGACGCGTTTTTTTAAGCAACTATTCAGGATATTTGTATGTAAATAAAAAAGATTTTGCCATTGTAAAGATTTTCGAAAATTGGTCAGTAACCGAATTCCCAGAACAGTTTAGAGAAGGATTTCATCTTAAAAATTCGTTGTCAAAATACACTTCAAAAGAATATAAAAACGAATCTATGCTTACAGAATTAACAAAAATTGGTGAGCACTATTTCATTGCACAATCTACAAGTGTTTTATCTGGAAATCTTTATAACAATTCATCTGAAAAGGAAGAATTTGAAATCATCGTAAATTCAAATTGGAAGAATTTTAATATTCAAAATCCTACTCTAATAAAAAGCAAAGAGGAAGAACATTCATTTGAAAAAGTAAAATTCAATGCTAATTTTTGGAATAATCTGAAGTTTTAATACTACCTATTCCTCTCCCCATAATTCCTTTTCCCAGTAAACTTACTTTTATTACTTGGTAAACTCGCTTCTTCCGTTTTGCTGGAAGGAGCAATTAACTGGTTTAATTCGGTAATTTCTTTATCGGTAAGATGACGGTATTTGCCTTCTTGTACGTCTAAGGAAATGTTGATGATGCGTGTGCGTTTTAAAGCTGTTACTTCGTAATCTAAATATTCACACATTCTACGAATTTGGCGGTTTAAACCTTGAGTTAAAATAATTCGGAAAACGTATTTGCTAATTTGTTCTACTTTACATTTCTTGGTAATCGTTTCCAAAATCGGAATTCCGTTTGCCATTCGGTCAATAAATCGGTCGGTAATCGGTTTGTTTACGGTAACGATGTATTCTTTTTCGTGGTTGTTTCTTGCTCTAAGAATTTTATTTACAATATCGCCGTCACTAGTCATGAAAATCAAACCTTCACTGGCTTTGTCTAATCGGCCAATAGGAAAAATACGCTCTGGATAATTGATATAATCTACAATGTTATCCTTAATTTTTTGGTTGGTCGTGCATTCGATTCCAGCGGGTTTGTTGAAAGCTAAATAGATGTGTTTTTGTTTTTTGTCTTCTACTAAAACTCCATTCACACAAACTTTATCACCAGGCGCCACTTTTGTGCCCATTTCCGGAACTTTTCCGTTAATGGTTACTCTTCCTTGCTCAATCAATCGATCCGCTTCTCTACGAGAACAAAAGCCGGTTTCCGATAAATATTTGTTGATGCGTACTGTGTTTTCTTCCATGTTACAAAGATAGAATATTTTAGTGATTTTTTCGTTGCACAAAGTTTCTCAAAGTTCTCACAGAGTAACACAAAGTTTCTTTTTAATTTTTATAAATGTTAAACGCTCTGTGTATCTCTTTTCAACACAATCAATCCCGAAGCTTCGGGGCAAAAAAACTCTGTGAAACTCTGTGTAATTAAAAACAAAAAAAAGCCCTTTTAAAAAAGGACTTTCATTTATTTGGAAAAGGATTCAATTAGATGCTAGCAAATAATTTCTCCATTTTTTCTCTTTCTTCGTCAGCTAAAACACCGTCTACTAAGATTCTTCCACTGTGCTCATCTGT
>CAZCIV010000232.1:0-4665 GCA_964498595.1 uncultured Flavobacterium sp. | reverse complement strand
TTGAAAGAAGAGCAATTTCAAAGTGTGGTGAATTATATCACAAATGAAGATACTTGTAAAAACAAAATGCTATTAGCCTATTTTGATGAAATTGCGAAAGAGGATTGTGGTATTTGCTCGTATTGTACTTCTAAAAAAAAAGTCCAGCCCGTTGAAATAACGCAATCAGTTCTTCAATTATTAACGAAAAGTCCATTAAGTTCAAGAGAAATTGAAAACCAACTTCACATTTCTTCAGAAGCGACTATCTTTGCAATTCAATTATTGTTAGAAAATAATCGTATTAAAATCAATTCAAACAATCAATATTACCTTATATAATGGAAAAATTACGAATTGTATTCATGGGAACACCCGATTTTGCTGTTGGGATTTTGGATACTATTTACAAAAACAACTATGATATTGTTGGCGTTATCACCGCTCCAGACAAACCTGCAGGTCGTGGACAAAAAGTAAGCATGAGTGCGATTAAAGAATATGCGTTAGAAAAAAACTTGCGTTTACTACAGCCTACCAATTTAAAATCGGAAGAATTTTTATCTGAATTAAGAAGTTTAGAAGCGAATTTACAAGTAGTCGTAGCCTTTAGAATGTTACCTGAAGTAGTTTGGAAAATGCCTAAATTAGGCACCTTTAATCTCCACGCTTCATTGTTACCAGAATACCGTGGGGCCGCTCCTATTAATTGGGCCATCATTAATGGAGAAACTAAAACAGGCGTTACCACCTTCTTTATCGATGATAAAATTGATACCGGTGCGATGATTTTAAGTAAGGAAACAGAAATCGGAGCCAATGAAACTGCTGGAGAATTACATGACCGTTTGATGCATTTAGGAAGCGAGGCGGTTTTAGAAACTTTACAATTAATCGAATCTGGAAAAGCGACTACTACTTTACAAGAAAACCATCCTGATGTAAAAACGGCTTATAAACTAAACAAGGATAATTGCAAAATTGATTGGTCGCAATCTGGAATGACTATTTTTAATTTAATTAGAGGTTTGTCACCTTATCCAGCCGCTTGGACCTATATTAAAGATGGCGAAAATGAATGGAATGTAAAAATCTACTCGGCTAGTTTTGAAGAAAAAGAACATTCAGAAAGGGTTGGAAAAATTACTACTACTAAAAAAGAGATTTTTGTAGCCGTAAAAGATGGCATTCTAAAAATTGAAAGTTTACAATTTCCAGGAAAGAAAAGGATGTGGGCACATGAATTATTGAATGGTGTTAAGCTAACAGAAAATGCAATAGCACTGTAAGCCTTGAAAACACTACAATTGAGCATAAAATTTAAAAAAACAAACAATGTTATTAACATTTACTCTATTTTATTAACATTTTGGTCGAAAAAATTACCAAATACTTGCACAGCTCAATAATACCGCTAAATTTGCTATAAATAATTAAGTTTAACCAATTATAAATAACTTTAATCATGAACAAATCAGAATTAATCGATGCAATGGCAGCTTCTGCTGGAATTACAAAAGCGGCTGCAAAATTAGCTTTAGAATCATTTTTAAGCAATGTTGAAGGAACTTTACAAAAAGGTGGAAGAGTATCTTTAGTAGGTTTCGGTTCTTGGTCAGTATCTAAAAGAGCTGCAAGAGATGGTAGAAATCCACAAACTGGTAAAACTATCAAAATTGCTGCCAAAAACGTAGTAAAATTCAAAGCAGGTGCTGAATTAGAAGGTGCAGTAAACAAATAATATTTTTTTACATTACAATATAAAGTTCCAATAATATTGGAACTTTTTTTTTGAAATTAATTGTATTTTTTTTGAATTCATATATATTTTTAATAATTTTAGTTAAATAAATACAAAATATATGATATCTATTCTTCCACAAAAAGGGTATCTTCTCATTGCAGAGCCTTCGATTTTAAGTGATATTTCCTTCAATCGATCTGTTATTTTATTAGCAGAACACAATGATGAAGGATCTATTGGATTTATTTTAAACAAACCTCTGTCGTACACCATTAATGATTTACTTCCAGAAATTAATGCAAACTTTGAAATTTACAATGGAGGACCGGTTGAACAGGACAATCTCTATTTCATTCATACCATTCCAAATGTAATTCCTAACAGTGTTGAAATTTCAAATGGAATATATTGGGGTGGTGATTTCGAAACCACAAAAGAAGCTATAAACGATGGAAAAGTATCGAAAGATAACATTCGCTTTTTTCTAGGCTATAGCGGTTGGGGTGTAAACCAACTTGAAATGGAGCTTCATGAAAATGCGTGGATTGTTTCAGAAAACACCTTGAAAAATAAACTACTTTCAAAAGCAAGCAACTTATTTTGGAAAGAAAAAATTATAGAGCAAGGCGGGGAATATGTGTTATTTTCAAATGCCCCAGAAAATCCCACGCTTAATTAAGGCGAATTCTAGCATTCAATCTTAACAAAACATCCGACGCAAAATCTTGAACATATTCTTTTTTACGATATTTTGTTATTGGTTGTATACCCGAAATAACATTCGTTAAAAATAATTCATCAGCTTTTTGCAAGTCAAATGGTGAAATAGAGGTTTCTTTTAATTCAGTTCCATCAATAGTATTTATTATATCTATAACTTGTTTGCGCATAATTCCATTCAAGCAACCATCAGCAAGAGGAGGCGTAACAACAACATTGCCCATTTTCATAAACAAATTACTTTGTAAAGCCTCTACAACATTCTTTTCGTCATTTAGCACTAAGCAATTATCGTAACCGTTTTCTTCAGCAAAAATACTTCCAACAATTTGAAGCATTTTATTGTTAGTCTTTAAAGTAGACAATAATTGTTTTGCTATATAAAAGTCTTTATATAAATCAACTTCATAATGTTCTTTTCCAATGGTATAAACATTGGAATTCAATGGTGATGCCGTTACTAAAAATTTAATATTTCTAGATTTTGGTAAATAAAAACCTTCTGAATCTCGGTAAACAGAAAAACGAACACGGTAGGAATTTGCATTATTTAGCGATTGAACCAAATTTAAAATTTGGGATTCAAAGTACTCCATAGTAAAATTCATTGGAATTTCCATACGACAAATACGCATTGAAGCCATCAATCTAAAATAGTGATCTTCAAGAAACAACACTTTGCTATCCAACACTTTAATTGTTTCAAAAACACTATCTCCAAATAAGAATCCTCTATTATTTTCAATCGAAATTGAACTGTTTTCCTGAATATTTCCGTTAAAATTTACCATAAAAAATCCCGACTTTTAAATCGGGACAAATATAGTTGATATTATTGAGTTTTTAAACGGAACCCAATACATGTTTTAAATCGGAAATTTGATTTTCCCAAAGTAGTTTTGATTCTTCTAATTCATCGGCATGAGCAAAATCTGAAACTACGATAGAAACGTCTTTAGTGATTTCATCTTCCATTATTTTCATTTCGAAAAAATAATCTGTTTCATTACCCTCTTCATCTAACCATTTGAATTTAATTCTTTCACCTGATTTTTTTGACGCTAATCTTGCTTTTTCTTCGGAATCATCCCAAATAAAAGTAAAAAATTCTCCTCTCGAATTAACATTATCTGCAAACCATTCCGATAATCCAGAAGGAGTAGAAATATATTGATATAGTAATTGTGGCGAAGATTGTATGGGAAATTCTAATTCGTATTTTACTTTTACACTCATAGTTCGTTTTTATTTTTCAGTTTGGAAATATATATAGAATTAATCGAATAAACAAAAAAAATATTTTAATTTATTTTAGTCAAAAAATATTTGCAAACAAAAGAATTAGTTTTATATTTGCACCCGCATTCAACAAGTATGTAATACCAACATTTGGCGAGGTAGCTCAGTTGGTTAGAGCGCAGGATTCATAACCCTGAGGTCACGGGTTCAACTCCCGTCTTCGCTACAAGTTTTTTAAAAATCAAAAAGTTAGATTTTAAGCAGGATTAGAGCAATTTAATCCTGCTTTTTTTATGTCAATATTTTTACGATATTTGAAAAATGAACACGGTTTTGAACACGATTTTGAACACACTTTGAAAGAAAAGAAAAAATACTCCGAACCAAAAATCTATGATGCTAATGGCGATTTAGCAAAACGTTGGTATGTTTATTTTTCTTTTCGTAAAAAGGCTGATGGTCCACTTGAAAGGTTTCCAAACAATATTTATGCTCCTCAACACTTAGAAAAGAGAGAACGCTTGTTGTGGTTAAAAACCATGCAACGAAATTTATCACTTCTTTTAAAAGACGGATTCAATCCATACAATCCTGAAAATAAATTCAATTTTGAAGACGAATCAGAAAGTAAATCTATAAAAGAAGCTTTTGAATTTGCTTAAATTGTATATCGTCAGCAAAAAGTGGACAAATTTGTAATCAAACGAAATGGCACGTATTTACAATTTGAACCTTTCAAAATAGAAGAAGCAATCACAAAAGCTTTTGCCAATGTAAGCGAAACTTTAAATCTAAAACTTATAGAAAAGGTGTTCTTCCAACTGTTGTCACACGAACACACTTGGGCAGTTGAAGATATTCAAGATAAAATTGAAAAAACACTTTACAAATTTGGTTATTATGAAGTGATGTGTTCTTTCATGGTTGCGGATTAGGTTTATCTCATTGCTCAGAAACACATCCTTGTCCGGTGCATGATAAAT
>CAZCIV010000231.1:0-4697 GCA_964498595.1 uncultured Flavobacterium sp. | reverse complement strand
TAAAAACAAAAATACATTTTAAGTTAGTGAATGCCAATTTAAGTTATCAACAAAACAAAAAACCATCTGAATTATTCCAGATGGTTTTAATTTATAATTTAAAATATTTAAAAACCTCCTAAAGGAACTTTGTAAAAAACACCTTCTGAAAAAGTAACAACTTCACCTTCCGCATCAACAACATTAAATTTGAACTTACCTGTATATCTTCCATCCAAAACCTCAGTAATTGTAACTTCACCATTACTTTGTTGAACATTAACAACTTGAAAAGTTGCATCATTATTTCCACCAACAATAGTTATTAAATCTCCTGCACTATATCCAGTACCACGAGATACAATCGTAATAGAATTTACATTTCCAGCATTTGTTGTTGTAGCAACCCTTAATCCTGAACCAGATCCTCCAATTGTTTGGGCTCCAGTAGCATTATCGGTGTAACCCGTACCCTGATCAATAATTGAAGAAATTTTGTAAGCAGGTCCAGAATAAACTCTCGAATCATAATAATTTGAAAAATCAGGAGCATTAAAATCGTAAGATGCAAAATTTCTAACATCAGAAGTGCCTAAAATATAAGTTCCCACATTAGAAGAACTCGTTTTTAGTGTTACTGTTTCAAATTGTGTAAATGCTGTTATAGTCATCGCACCATCAATATCTATAGAAACTCTGGCATCATTTGCTCTCCATGACTCATTATTAAAATTTGCTTGAAATGCAGGCGTATTAGTTTGTATATCTTCTTGACAAGAAGAAAACAGCAATGATAAAGCTAGAAAAGAAATAAATTTTCTCATTTTTTTGAATTGAAATTTGTAAGTGGAAACAAAAATAACTTTTTTATTGAAACAAATACGCTTTATAATAAAAAATATTTTACATCAATTCACACAATTGTATTACAAAGTTTTATATATTTGCACCCTTAAATAACCGAGGTCGAGAACCTCAAATTAATCACAAGATTATGTCAGTAAAAATTAGATTACAAAGACACGGAAAAAAAGGGAAACCTTTTTATTGGGTTGTTGCAGCAGATGCAAGATCAAAAAGAGATGGTAAATTCTTAGAAAAATTAGGAACTTACAATCCAAACACTAACCCTGCAACTATCGATTTAAACATCGAAAAAGCTGCACAATGGTTACACAACGGTGCTCAGCCAACTGACACTGCAAGAGCAATTTTATCTTACAAAGGTGCTTTATTAAAACACCATTTAGATGGAGGAGTTCGTAAAGGTGCTTTAACTCAAGAGCAAGCAGATGCTAAATTAGCAGCTTGGTTAGAAGAAAAAGCAAACAAAGTTGATGCTAAAAAAGCTGGTTTATCAAAAGCTGAGGCTGATGCTAAAGCTAAAGCTTTAAAAGCTGAAAAAGAAGCAAACGAAAAACGTATTGCTGCTCAAGCTGAGGCTGCAAAAGCTGCTGAAGCTACAGAAGAAGTTACTGAAGAAGTAGTTGAGGCTGCTGCTGAAGAAGCTCCTGCTGTTGAAGAAAACAACGAAGAAACAGAAGCTTAATATTATAGCGATTCCATGCGTAAAGAAGAATGTTTCTATTTAGGTAAAATCGCGAAAAAATTTAGTTTCAAAGGGGAAGTTTTGGCGTATTTAGACACCGACGAACCCGAATTGTATCAAAATTTGGAATCAGTTTTTGTTGAAATCAACAAAAGTCTGGTTCCATTTTTTATTGAAAGTAGTTCACTTCACAAAGAAAAATTCTTACGCATCCGATTTGAAGACATTCAAACCGAAGAAGAAGCAGACGAAATCATGGGAAGCGAAATCTATCTTCCGCTTTCTATGTTACCAAAATTAGAAGGCACTCAGTTTTATTACCACGAAGTTATCGGGTTTGATGTAATTGATACCCATTTAGGAAATATTGGAAAAATTGCCGCTATTAATGACAGTGGAGCTCAACCCCTTTTTGAAATTGACAAAGACGGAACTGAAATTTTAATTCCGCTTATTGATGATTTCATCATTGCACTTGACAGAGCAAACAAAACCATTACTTTAGAAACTCCTGAAGGTTTGGTTGATTTATATCTTGGATAATTCCAATGACTTTTACATTCAAACAATTTTCGGTTAATCAAGATAGTTGTGCTATGAAAATTGGCACGGATGGTGTTTTACTTGGCGCTTGGACTCCGTTAATTAACAATCCATACAATGTTTTAGATATTGGTGCAGGAACTGGAATTTTATCCTTGATGTTGGCACAAAGAAGCAATGCCGAACAAATTGATGCGATTGAAATTGACGAAGATGCTTACGAACAATGTGTTGAAAATTTTGAAGCTTCGCCTTGGAGTGATAAATTATTTTGTTTTCATGCGGGTTTAGATGAATTTGTAGACGAACCTGAAGATGAATACGATTTGATAATTTCCAATCCGCCTTTTTATACCGATGATTATAAATCGGATAACACTTCCAGAGATTTAGCGCGTTTTGAAGACGCTTTGCCTTTTGAAGAATTGATTGAAGCGGCTGCCTTATTACTTTCGGATAATGGGATTTTTTCTGTGATTATTCCTTATAAAGAAGAAGAGCGATTTGTTGCATTGTGTAAAGAATTGGTTTTATTTCCACTAAAAATTACGCGTGTAAAAGGCACTCCAACATCTGAAATCAAAAGAAGTTTATTGGCTTTTTGCAGAATAGAACAAACTCCTTTGATTGATGAGTTAGTTATTGAAATTTCAAGACATAATTATACTCGAGAATACATCGAATTGACTAAGAATTTCTATTTGAAGATGTGATTATGTTTTAGAATGTTTATAAGAATCTAAACTTTTTTGGAGTATAGTAATAATTTGATTTTTAAGCGTCTCAGGCTCCAAAACAACAACTTCTGAACTCATAGATAAAAGTTCCATTACAAAATCATAAGTTGGGCTAATATACAATTCGATTACACACTCTTTAGCATTTTCAAAAATTATTTTTTGAGAATGATGCAAAGGTAATGTTTTGATGTAATTCGCTTGTTCGTGAGACAACCATAGTTTAATTTTTTCAGGCTTGATTTCATTCGTAATTATCCCAAAAGAATATTTGAATTTCTCTTCTGCATCAAAATTATTAGGATGTTTATACCTTTTTCGAGTTATTTTCAAGTTTGTGATTCGCTCAAGACCAAAAGTCTTAAAAACGCTATCTTCTGGATCTTGTGCCACGAGATACCAACGATTTTTCGCTTCTTTTAGAGCCAATGGATATACTGTGCGAATTTTTATTTCGTTAATTTCCTTCCAAAATTTTTCATGTGTAAATTCAATTATAAATTGATTTTTAATTGCGTGCAACAAACCATGCATGTTATCTGTTCCTGATAATCTTCTTTTTTCAATAATTATTTGATTAGAAATAGAATCCGACAAATTTAATGCGTTGAAAATTTGAAAAGATTCTATCAATCGTTCCGTTTTGCCTTCATCGGCATCCTCTACAATTTGATATATATTATGAGAACGAGAATATTCAATATCAATATTATAAATTTCACTTATCTCTTTTACATCTCGTTCAAAAGTACGCTTAGAGATTACATAATTCTCCTCATTTTCTAATGAATGCCTTTTCAAATAACCTTGCAAATCTTTAAAAGAACAAGGATTAGAGCGTAATTTATTAATTATAAGATGATGGCGTTTGATAAATTGTTTTTTAGACATTTGCCTGATCTGTTATTGTTTGTAAAATTAAATTTTCAGCATCAAAAAACCCTATTTATCCAATTTCATTTGATTCCCTAATTGTTGCCTTTTTTTTGCTTCACGCAATTTACTTTCATCATCTGGTGATAAATCAATTATTTTTAATTCTATTCCAAATTCTTCAATAGCTTCACTAATCCAGCTATTACCTTCAAAGACAGCCTTTATTTTTTCATCAATGAATACGATGCATTTATTCCATTTTTCATCAAATTTTTTTTCAGCTGCAATAAGTTTAAAACAATCTGTGATTACTTTCTTTTTTTGAGCTGGAGACAATTTATCAATTCCTGCATAAATTTCTCCTATAATTTTTTTTTCTTCATTTAAAAAATCAAATTCAAATTTTGAATTTTCTCTTGTTTTAGAAAACTTACAACTATATATAATTTCAAGCTTACTAACAACTTTTTTTTCAATTTCTCTTTGTACCAAAGAATCCGATAAGTGTGTTACTTTCATAATTTCTATTCAGTTATTATTTATTTTTATTAAATAATCATATGTAACTTCCCAATTTGGAAATTTTTCAGAACCAAAATGAATATGATATCCACTAAAGTTTTCTACCCCATTACATATTCTATCATCAATTAGAAAATCACCTATATTCAAATCTTTTCGATGCGTAAGGATAAGTCTTTTTGAAGCTATCTCTCCAAAATGCTTCTCAATCCAAATTCTTTTTCCAGTAAACGAATGAGGTGCATTCCACATCGGTGTTGATAAAAAATAAATATCAAATTGTTCAAAAAGCTTAGAAACTACATCTACTGCTCCGTTTATCAAAGGCAAGTTATGAAAAAAATCGTCATTTGCTTCACAAATTTCATCTACTTTATTATTTCTAATTGTTGCTTGAATTTGATCAGTTAAATGATTTCTGTTATTAATGTTTGAATCATAATTTTCTAATGCTTTATCAAAATCAGCAACAACTCCATCCATATCTATAT
>CAZCIV010000230.1:0-4730 GCA_964498595.1 uncultured Flavobacterium sp. | reverse complement strand
CCAATAGATACTTCAATTTATTCAAAATTATTTTCTTTTGATAGTATTGGTACAAAAGTGTCTGCAAAACAAACAAATTTTCCATTATTTTATAGAAATACTGGAGGTTTATATTGGAAAATATTCACTGATTACAGCCCAAAATTTAAAAAAAATGGAGAGGTAACAGTATCAAGTAGAGAAACTAAACTATATTTCAACACTGATAATGATTTAAAAATTTCGTTAGCTCTTTTTTGGTCAAATTTATATTGGTGGTGGTATTCAACCAATTCTAATGGCAGAGATAATAATCCTTTTGATTTGAAATCTTTTCCAATTAATAATGAAATTTATAACGACAAACTTTTATTAGATTTAAGCGATAAACTAATGATAAGTTTAACAGAAAATTCAACAATTGGTCATCGAAATCATGGTAAAGACGTTACTGAATATCAAAAATTTAACCCAAAAAAATCAAAAGATATAGTAGATGAAATAGACAATATCATACATAAATATTATAATTTAAATATTGAAGAATTAAATTACATAAAAAATTATGATATTAAATATAGACTTGGAGAAGATGTTGAATCAGAAGATGAAGAACAAGAATAAACATGAGTAGCATAATAGACAATAAAAAAGATAACTTACTGGTAACAGAAGTAAACAAAATGCTCGACAATGCCGAGTTTAGCTCTATGGCTGTTGGTTACTTTTATTTAAGTGGTTTTGAAGCTATCAGAGAAAAACTTAATAAAGTTCAAAATCTCAAACTACTAATTGGAAGTAGAACAAATACTGAAACAATTGAAGAATTAGTAAAAGGTCATAAAGCAACTGAATATATTACTCAAACATTAAGACAAGAACAAAGAAAAACTAGTATTCAAAAAAAAGACATTGTAGTTCAAACCCAATATGAATACAAGCAAGATTTAACTTTCATGGAGCAAAACGAAAGCAACCAAGTTGGTCTTTCGGCATTATGGGAGTTGGTTAGAGATAATAGAATAGAAATAAGAGTATATACAAAAGGATTTTTACATAGTAAAGCTTATATTTTTGATGCACCAAAAGGTGGTATGATTGAAGGGGTTGCTATTGTTGGTAGTTCTAATCTCTCAATTAGTGGTTTACAAAACAACACTGAGTTAAATGTTAAAATTACCAATCAAAACGATTTTCAAGATGTAAAAAAATGGTTCAATGATATTTGGGAACAATCAGAACCATTTAGTTCTGAGTTAATGGATATGGTTGAAAACTCATGGGTACAACAACAAGCAACACCTTATGAGGTTTATATTAAAACATTATACAATTTAGTAAAAGAAAGAGTTGATATAAAAGAGCATTTAATCAATGATAAAAGTGCTTTTGATTTTGAAAAGTTGTTTCCTTTTCAACGCGATGCTGTAAATATGGCATTAAATAAGTTAGAAAGTGAAAATAATTCTCAAAGTGGTGTTTTCATTTCTGATGTAGTTGGTTTAGGTAAATCATATATTGCTTTGGCATTAATAAGTTGGTATTGGTCTCAAAAAAGAAAAAACACTTTGGTTATTTGTCCAGCACCTTTAAAACAAATGTGGGAAAACTACAAAGAACAATATCAGTTAAATTGTCATATAATGTCGTCAAGCGAATTGTTTTATAAAGATGGTAACGAGCATTACAATCTAAACGATGAAGCAATCTATGATGGTTATGAGGTTGTAATTATTGATGAGGCACATAACTTTAGAAACCCAGCTACTCAAAAATACAATATTGTTGCTCCATATCTTAATGGAAAGAAAGTAATTCTCTTAACAGCAACACCACAAAACAAATCGGTTTGGGATATTTACAATCAAATAAAATTATTTCATCAAAGCGATATTACAGATTTGAATATTGCACCTAATAATTTAAAAACATATTTTGAAACACACGAAAAAAACCCTCATTTAATTGCAGAATTATTGCAGAACTTTATTATAAGAAGAACACGAAATGATATAAAGAACAATCCAAAATACGCTAAATTAAATATTACTTTTCCAAGAAGAAGACTTCAAACAATCGAATATGAGATTGATGCAACATATGCCACAAGCGGTCAACCATCAATCTATGATGAATTATTGGATAAACTATTCAAACAAAATAAAGCAGAACGTTATCAATACTCTATCTATGCTTTAACTAGTTTCTTAAAACCTGGCAAAATAAATGAAAAAACCTACCAAGGTTTAAGTCATTTTGGTGATTTAGTTCGTGGTTTATTAAAAATGTTATTATTCAAGAGGTTAGAAAGTTCCGCAGTTTCGTTTCTAGCTTCATTAAATAGAATGATTAAGCGTAATGAATTTATTTTACAATCCATTCAAGAAAGAGGTATTGTTATTACAGGTAAATCAGATCAATTAGAATTATTTCTAGAGTTAGATATTGATGCCGATTTATCAAAATTAAAGGTAAACGAATATCCAATAGAAGATTTTAGAAAAGATGATTTAGTTGCAGCAATTTTAGTTGATATTAGTATTTTAAAAGAAGTTCAACAATTAATACAACCAATAACCAAAAACATCAAAAATGACAATAAATTCAGCCAATTCATAAAAACAGTTATTGAACCTAACAAGAATAATAAAATTTTAATTTTCTCAGAATTTACAGAAACAGTTGAATATTTATATAAAAATACCATTGAATTATACCCACACTTATCAATTGAAAGAATATCTTCATCTAAAACAAAAGCTGAAGATAAAAACTCAATTGTAAGACGATTTTCTCCAATATCTCAAACTAATGGAATTGGATTAAATGAGGGTGAAAAGGAAATACAAATATTATTTACATCAGATGTTTTAAGTGAGGGACAAAATTTACAGGATGCCCACATAGTAGTAAATTATGATTTCCATTGGAATCCAGTAAGATTAATTCAAAGAATTGGTAGAGTTGATAGAATTGGTAGCACCGCTGATGAAATTAAAGTTTATAATTTCTTACCTGATAATAACATTGAGCAAGAATTAGATTTAAGAGGAAGAGTACACAGACGAATTAATGAGATACATCAAATATTTGGTTCAGATAGTGCCATATTATCAAACGAAGAAGAATTAAACGATGAAAGTGTATTCTCTATATACTCAGATATGAGTGAAGATGTATTAGATGCCGACGGTGGTATATCAACAATATTTGACGAAGCTGAAAAAGTATTAAACCAATTAGAGGTTGATAATCAAGAAGAATACAATAGAATTATAAATCTTGAAGACGGTATTAGAACAACTCAATTATCTGATACAAAAGGTACGTTTGCATTCTTAAAAGCTGGAAATCTAAATAGATTATATTTTACAGATGGTAAAGAAGGTACTGAAGCAATTGGTGAAATTCTAAAATTAATAAAAACAGATCCTAATAACAAAAACACCGTTGAGTTAAGTGTGGAAGAACACACAAAACGATTAGAACCGATTTACAAAAAATTCAAAGAAGAAATAAAAAAGAGACAGCTTTATTTTAGTGCAGCAAATATTACCAATGAACAAAAACATTTTCAAGAAAGATTAAGAAATTCATATAATCTATTTAGTGTAAAAAGTGAGGAATTAAGACCTAGAATAGACAAATTAAATAGAATATTCCAAAAAGAAATTCCCGATTATGCTAAAACAGAACTTAGAATTTTAAAGAAAGAAAAACTATCTGATGAATTAATGGTAGAAGCATTAGAGCAATTAGTAGAAAAAAACCAAATAGAGAAATTCCAAAAACAAGCTACAGAAATGGATGCGCAAAGCATTAAAACAATTTGTAGTGAAAGTTTTATTTAGATAATTAGTTATGAAAATAAGTATCAAAAATGATATTTCTTATTTAGAAATTGAAAAAGCTTACAAGGATTTAAAAAAATCATCAAATGTAGATTTATATATTCCAGCTAATATTACTGGCAAACAGCTTGGCATATATACGGAAATAATACAATTAATAATAACTTGGAGTAGGTTGAGCAAAGGAAAGCTTTATATTCATTATAACTCTACTACAACAGAACTTGATGATAAAATAGATAAAATGTTTAATCGTTATTGGAATTTTGTTGCAGGTTGTATGGGATATAAAAACGGAATTTTTTTATTAGACCAAACAGATGTCTCTTACAAAGTTGCAAATGTGATAAAAGAAAGAACTTCATTTTTTAAAACCAATGAAAATTGGAAAAAAGGTACTAATAGCTTTATTTCTTCAGTACAACATTCTATGAATCCTTATCCATCAGCATTTTACTTATCAAATGGTATATTAAAATCTAAAAAAGAAATTATTGAATTATCGAAAAATATATTAATTGATATTTCAACAAATTATAATTCTAATACTTCTACTTTTATATTAGAACACTATGAAAAACCAATAGGTGAAATAATATTTGAACTTATAGAAAATACTCATTATTGGAGTCAAACAGACTATTCAGGAAAAGCTACACCAACAGGTTTTAGAGGACTAATGTTTTCATCTCATCAAGGTAATAAAGAAACATTACTTAATAATTGCAAAGATGACAAGCCAATGTTTAATTATATAAATAGTTTAATCACTAACAACGAATCTAATAACGTAATTGTTGAAATTTCAGTTTTTGATTCAGGTTCTGGTTTAGCTAGCAAATGGTGTAAAAAAGATGTTAAAGATTTTAATTCAAGAAAAGAAATTTACGAAAGTATAAT
>CAZCIV010000229.1:0-4739 GCA_964498595.1 uncultured Flavobacterium sp. | reverse complement strand
CATCCGGTGGGATTCCATGCGGTTCGCGCGGTGTTGCACTTACCCATAACGTTTTCGGGCTTGGCGAAGGTGGCGATTATCACCACAAATGTTGATGCGGAGAACCAAACTTTGATTAACCACAAATGTGTCTGCGGAGCACTGAACCGCCACTTTTGCCAAACCCGTGTTATAGCCAGTGGTTCTTGTCCACCATCCTTGCAAACCATTGTCAGTATTGAGTTTTAGTGTCATGATTATTTCTTAGACCTTGAGATGTTTAGACTTCTCCGTTTAATCCATTTTTCTACTTCTACTATCCAGAAAACAATACTTGATAGTCCTATACAGATTAATAGTTCAATAACGGTCAAAGATTTTGTAATGAAAATGTCCTGTAAGAAAGGAACATAAATTACTGCCATTTGCAAAGCAAAGGTTAGTAGAACAGCACCAACCAGTTGTTTATTGGTAAAAACTCCCTGTTGAAATAGTGATTTTATGTCGCTTCTAATAGCCATGGCTTGCCCCATTTGGCTTATACATAATACTGTAAAGACCATAGTTGGCCACTTATCGTTCCCAATATGAATCGCCCATGCTTGTATAGATAAACAAATGGTTGCCATTAATAAACCTACCCAAAAAATATGGAAACCTAAACTCTTTGTGAATATGGTTTCATCTGTCCTTCGAGGTGGTCGTTGTAAAATGTTTTCTTCAGCAGGTTCAGCTGCATAGGCTAATCCTGGTAGTCCATCTGTTACCAAGTTAATCCATAAAATTTGTATTGGTATAAGTGGAATGGGCATTCCGACAAGTGGTGCTAAAAGGATAATAGAAATTAAACCACCCTTACTCGTAAGTGTATATTTTATAAATTTTCTGATGTTATCATAAATTCTCCTACCTTCTTTTACTGCCTTAATGATGGTAGCAAAATTATCATCCAGTAAAATCATTTGGGCAGCTTCTTTGCTTACATCAGTTCCTGTAATACCCATAGCAACACCAATATCAGCTCTTCGCAAAGCAGGAGCATCATTTACACCGTCTCCCGTCATCGCTACAAAATTATTTTTCTTTTGTAACATTTTTACAATTTCTAATTTTTGCTCAGGCGATACTCGGGCATAAACTTTTATGTATTCAACTTCCTTTTCAAACTCTTCATCAGAATAGCTCTCTAATACTGCACCCGTAATTACTTTATCTGTTTTTTTGTAAATAATACCCGTTTCTAATGCAATTGCGTGAGCTGTTATAGGATGATCACCTGTTATCATTACTGGTGTAATGCCTGCTGAATGGCAATCGGCAATTGCTTGTTTGGCTTCCTCTCTCGGAGGGTCTATCATAGCAACTATGCCAATGAAGTTAAGATTCTGTTCTGTGTTTTGGATGGTACTTTTTTCAGGTAATTTATCCAATATTGAATAAGCGTAAGACAAAACTCGTTTACCTTGTTGTGCAAATGTATTAACGACTTTTAAAATTTCGGTATCGTCTTGTGTTGTACAACATTTTAATACCGATTCTACAGCACCTTTTGTAATAGCTATATATTTACCATTGTATTCGTAAACGGTTGTCATTCGTTTTCTTTCAGAGTCAAAGGGTAATTCATTAACTCGTTTATTTTCTCGCCATGATTCGTTGTAGTGCTTTTGTTTTCGGGTGTATGTTACTAAAGCAATTTCTGTTGGATCTCCATTAAATTTATTCAATTCATCTACAGAAACATCATGGTTTAGTTCCATTGCAAACAATAACAACTCTTCTTCTTTGAAGTTTTGATAGGATACTATTTCATTTGGTTGCCAGATGTCAGTAACCGTCATTTTATTTTGGGTAATTGTACCTGTTTTATCTGAACAGATATAGGTAATTGAACCTAAAGTTTCAACCGAAGGAAGTCTGCGAATGAGTGCATTCTTTTTTACCAATCGTTTAGCACCGATGGCCAATGAGATTGTGATAATAGCTGGTAATGCTTCGGGTATTGCTGCAACCGCTACAGAAATTGTTATGAACAGCATCTTTATAGAATCCTCGCCTCTTAGTAAACCCAAAACATACACTATAGCACAAATAATCAATATAATTAAAGATAATCTTTTAGTGAAATTTGCTAGCTTAATTTGAAGAGGAGTTAGATTTTCTTTTTCCTGTAAGAGTGCAGCAATACGTCCTATTTCGGTATTCATTCCCGTTGCGACTACAATGCCTTCGCCTCGTCCATAAGAAACGATGGTGCTTTTGAATGCCATATTACTTCTGTCGCCAATGGGTAGGTTTTCCAAATGGAGTTGATGGGTTTGTTTATCTATGGCATAAGATTCGCCAGTAAGAGAAGATTCTTCTAATTTAAGCGAATGTGTTTCAGTAAGTCGAATGTCTGCAGGAACAATGTCGCCAGTCTCTAAAACAACAATATCACCAATTACTAATTCCGATGTTGCTATTTCAATAAGCTTACCATTCCTTCGAACCAAAGAGTTTAAAGCAGACATCTTTTTTAATGCAGCCATTGCCTTTTCAGCTTTGTATTCTTGAATAAAACCAATGAGTGCATTCATTAATACGATGCTTATTATCAGTACTGCATCCTTGACATCTCCGATTGCGATTGATATTCCGGCTGCAACGAGAAGAATCACTATCATTAAATCTTTAAATTGATTTAACATAAGAATCCAAAAAGGGTTTTTCTTTTTTTCAACTAATTCATTCCTTCCATTTTCAAGCAACCGTTCTTCGGCATCAGATTGATGCAAACCATTTTTGCTTGTGTTAAGCAATTGTTGGGTTTCATGAACAGATAATATGTGATGATTCATTTTGTCTTTTGAATTGGGTTGTTAGCTTTTAGGTTACGCCTGCGCTCAACAGTATATTTAGTGATATAATAAACAAATAATCCCATTACTGAACTAACTATGGTAGAACCAATAATTAAAACATATCCCATTTGGGGTAAATTTTTATACCAATTGTCATAATCAAATTGAATATCAGTTTTAATAAAATAGCTTCCAACTTTATAGCTTATCATCAATAAAAAAGGACTTGTTAAAGGATTAGAAATAAATGCACCTGATATTGCGGCTACTATGTTAAAACGAAAGATTTTGTATAATAGTAGAGATAAAACTGTACTTAACCCAAAGGTTGGGAATACACCCCAAAACGCTCCAATTGCTGCTCCTAATGCAATTTCATGAGCACTCCCTCTTGCATAGTATATTTTTAAAAAGCTAATCTTTGCTTTTCGAAAAATATTTACAACAAAGTTACCTTTAGCCGATTTCATTTGGAATATATCAATACTGGTATTTTAGTGGTATAGGTAAGTTCAGCAGATTTACTCGGCAGAAAAATTGTCTCAAAAAAACTCTTTTCTCTTTTTGTAAACATGATTAAAAGTTCAGGTTTCGATTTAGAAATAAACTGAGAGATTCTGTCTACAAGAGATAATTCCAGATTATTTTTTACAATGTTTAGTTTAATGTTTTTATATTCCTCTGTACTAAATAAACTTTTATTGCGTTCAAATTTATTTTTGTCAAAAATAATAGATGAGTAATGCAATACATCTAAACCGCATTTTACAGTACCCGAAAATTTGGAAACCTTATCTATTTCTTTCTTTAGGTTTTCAAAATCTGATAAGTAAGTTACTTTTTTTAATACTTTAGCACGATAATGACTAGGAATAACCAAAACGGGAGTTTTAGAATTATTTACAATGTAGGATGTATGAGTACCCATTATCTTTCTCAATACACCAGCACCTTGTGTTGCGATACAAATAAAATCCATTTTGTTTTTTTCGGCATATCTTATAATGTCTTTCTCGGTTGAGATAGCAGAGTCAATAACAAACTTAATATTGGCAAACTTATTTTTATCTTCTCCAATTGTTGAATAAACAAACTTTTTAAGCTCAGCAGTAAGTCTTTCTATTTCTTCTTGTTTAAATGTTTTATAGAAAATATCACTCCATTTAGTTGGCTTTAAAAAATGTACAGTGTGGTAGAATGTTGCTTCTATTTCATTTGATTGCTTTGCTAGCATTTGAGCAAACCTAATTGCTCCTTTTGAATTTACCGAAAAATCGGTCGTTACTAGTAGTTTCATTTTTATTTTTTTTAAATGTGTGTTTTACTCTTTCTAGTCTTTTCCTATTGGTCAATAATTCTCAGAACTATTGCTCTGCCTATTTCTAATATAAATTACAATATATTTTGTAATAAAATATGTTGCAAAGCTACAGAAACTACTTACTGCTATTGCACCTATAAAAATCGAATAGCCAGCTTCTTTTAAATTTGCAGACCAATTATGCATGTCAAAACGAACATCTGTGTTAAGTAGCAACTCTCCAGTTTCAAAACTTAACAGCATAAACAGTGGACTTGTTAGAGGATTAGAAATTAAACTACCTGTTGCTGCTGCAAAAATATTGAATTTAAAAAACCTATGTAATAGAAGTACCGTTAAAAATCCAAAACCAAATGATGGGAAAACACCTGTAAAAGCTCCCAATGCCGCCCCTGTAGCTATTTCATTTACACTTGAATTTTCCTTTGCCAATTTAATAAATCTTGTCTTGATTCTTGTAGTGAAACTTGTCTTTATTTTTGGTTTATTATTCATCAAAGTTGCAAATTATGAATGTTGTCTGTGTTTTTTACCATTGGCTATAACGGTTTGCAAATAGGCGCAGGCAGGGAGTTTCCCACTAAAGTCGATACGAA
>CAZCIV010000228.1:0-4756 GCA_964498595.1 uncultured Flavobacterium sp. | reverse complement strand
AAACAATATTGTTGAATTTGTCAATGTTTTTCTTACTTCCGTTAACGATTCAAGTACCATTGTCAATGGTACGGTTACAGACAATACGGGCAGTTTTGTTTTGACTAATGTCCCCCTTGGTAAATATTTTATTCAGTTTCGGTTTATCGGATTCGTAAATCATCAACAAACTGTATTACTAAACGATGCAAATAAAAATATAGAATTAGGAACAATAATAATGAAGCAGGATGCCATCGCATTGAACGCAGTTGAGATTACTGCGTTTCGCAACCTAATTCAGAAAACCGATGAAGGAATTGTGGTGAACGCATCGGAAAATTTGACACAAATTGGCGGTACAGCAGCCGACTTAATGAAAAATATGCCCGGGGTTCAGGTTGATATGGAAGGAAATTTAACCATGAGGGGGAAAACCCCTTTGATAATGATAAACGGCAGGGTTTCCGGTATTGGCGGGGTGGACAGGGTAACAAATCTGGAACAAATCCCTGCAAGCACTATTGAACGCATTGAAATTATTACAAACCCTTCAGCAAAATACGATGCCGATGCCGAAAGCGGAATTATAAACATTGTTCTTAAAAGTAATACAAACCTTGGCACAAACGGAGCAGCAGCTTTGGGAGGCGGTTTAGGGGCACGCTATCGCTTAAACGGCTCTTTCCTTATTACCCATAGTACACCAAAATGGGATTTGGGACTGGCTTACGACAATTGGTTTACTACCAGAACACGAACGGTAAACAAACAGCGTGTTCAATATAATTCTGACGATAAACATTATCTGTCACAGCCACGGGAAGACGAACGTACCATTCAAACCCAAACGGCACGGTTTAATGTGGGCTATACCCCAAATTCTAAAAACAGTTTTAAATTGGAAGGTATTTGGCTTTTTGAAGGGCAAGATAATTATGAAACGATTGTAAGCACCACAGAAACATCATTGCATGACTTTACAAGCCGTAACAGCCGATTTTCAAACGAAATAAGGCGTTTCCATACTGGCGAACTCTTGTTTAATTATACGAGAAATTTCAATCAAAACAGGGTACTTACCATTGATGCAAGTTCGGCAATAGAATACAACCGGGAAAACACCGACATTTCAACACAGAATTTAACGGAGCAAAACACCGGAATTGGCAACCCTTATTTGCAAAAAACACACTTTTACGAAGATGCCAACTTGACCAATTTCACGGTAAATTATGTACATCCGGTAAAAGAAATTGGAATAATTGAAACAGGCTATAAAACCACGCTTAGGTTTATAAATGATGATTATCTTCGTTCAAACCAACAAAACGGCAATTTTATAACTGATTTATCTCACACGGATATTTTCAAATTCAACGAACAAATTCATGCCCTTTATCTGCAATACACAGGTTGGGTTGGTACACAACAAGAACCTGTATGGAAATACCAATTTGGTATCAGACCCGAACAGGTTTGGAATGCTGGCGATAATGTCCGGTCATCATACAATTTTTCAAACAACTATTTTCAACTTTATCCGTCGGCATCGTTAATTTATTATACACCTAAAAGAAATTCGTTCAAACTCGCTTACAGCAAACGAATTAACAGACCTTCTATCGGTGATTACAGTCCATTTATTGATATTACCGATTCGTTAAACGTTTGGTCGGGCAATCCCGATATTCAGCCTGAAATTTCACACGCTATTGGATTTACTTACAACCATGCTTTTAAGAAGGCAAGTCTTTCTACTTCCTTGTTTTACCGACTGACGAGCAATAGTATTTTCCCTTATACAACTATCGAGAATGGCGGTGTAAGCACAACACGTCCCGAGAATTTTGGTAATTCTTCAACTTATGGAGCAGAAGCCATTTTCACTTATAAACCTTTTAATTTCTGGACTATAAATCTCGATGCTTCATTATACGAACAAAGAATTGAGCAAAATGCCCTATTTCAAAATACGCTAAAGAATCAACTAACAGGATATGCTAAGTTTATCAACAACTTCGATGTTTGGAAAAACGGCAGGCTTCAAATCACAGCAAATTACACATCGCCAATAGTTATTCCGCAAGGCATTAAAAATGAAGTTTATTTTATTGACTTGGGATTTCAGCAAAAAATCTTAAAAGGTCAGGGGCGTTTGGCATTGACAGTAACCGATATTTTTGACACTCAAGCCAGCGTAACGAATGTTTCCGGCAGTAATTTTGAATATACACACTATCGGAAAGAAGATACAAGAGCAGTTATGCTGATTTTTGCTTATACCTTTAAGTCAGAATTTAAAGAAAAACTCTTAGAAAATAAATTTAAAAACGAATGATATGAAAACACCAATGATTGTTTTTTTTGCACTTATCTGCATTATGGCTTATAGCAATACTCCAAAGAATAAAACTGTTGAAAATCCAACTTCTATTACCAATACAGTTAAAGACACCCTTATCAGCTTTGAAAATGGATTACCGGGAGAATTACCTTCGGGTTGGTCTCAATTCTATACCGGACAAGGCAGTACCGATTGGAAAGTATTGGATGACCAGGGAAATAAAGTATTGGGCCAACTGTACAGCGACAATCCCAACGGCCATTTTAATGTAATTGTTAACGATGAAATTTCAGCCAAAGACATAGAACTCACTGTTCGGCTAAAAGGTGTTAAAGGCAATCACGACCAAGGGGGCGGCTTTGTTTGGCGATTTACGGATAAAAACAACTATTATGTGGTGCGTGCCAATCCGCTTGAAGACAATGTAGTATTGTATAAAGTGGAGAATGGCAAACGCACCGACCTGCCATTGGTGGGTAAAGGAAAGACCTATGGCGTGGATGTACCATCGTTGGGTACAGGATGGAATACTTTGAAATTGTTGGTGAAAGACGATTTGTTTACGGTATTTCTTAACGGAAAAGAGATTTTTAAAGTGCAGGACAAAACTTTTACTAATGCCGGCAAAGTGGGTTTTTGGACAAAAGCGGATGCGGTTACTTACTTTGACGATTTGAAAATTCAAATTGAATAATTGTTAGTTTTTTGTTCATCAGGAAAAACTTAATTAATTATCCTAAATTATTGATAATCTGAAAAATTTAAAAAATGAATATGCGTATTGCACTTTTTGCCACTTTTTTATTGATTGCTCGGGTATCATTCTCGCAAATCAGCATTGAAGCAGACTTGATGTTAAATCCTGAAAATATTATCAGGTTAACTTACAACCAAAACGACAGAATTAAAGCAGCCTACTACGAATTGGAATCGGCAAAGAGTAACTTTAAATTATTTGAAAGTGAATACACCCAGTTTAACCCATTAATAGTTGCTCCAAAATTTAGTGCAAACTCAGATGGTGACTATGCTTCTGATATGACTGCCGGGATGAAAAAAGAGTTCTTTGACGGTTCGTCAATTGGTGTGGCGTTGGGAGCTTATAACGACTGGGAGCAAAACACGGGTCACGGCACGATAAATTTCATTGAAACAGAAATTGGCTTTCCGCTTTTTTCTTCTTCCAGAACATTGGAAAGAATTATAAAAAGGACATTTGAGGAAAACGAGCTTTATACAAAAAACCTCGATTATGTTGATGCTGTCAGGGAAAATATCCTCAACGCCCTGGAACAATATTATGACCTGGTTCCCAGAATAAAAATTTATGAAATGCTGATTGAATATCGCAAAAAATTAATTAACCTATTAGAGGATGATAGTATTACCACAACAAATTCAGACAGGGAACAAATTAGTGGCGAAATAACAAACCTCAATTCAAAAATTACTGGTTTTGAGATTACTTTATATTCGTTGCAGCTCCAAATGCAACGTTATATGAATGTTGAACAAATTCAGTTAGGCCAGCTAACAAAAATAGAAATAAATTTTAACGAACCCGGATATGTTGGTAAATACTACATCGACGAAATTACTGATAGCATTTTTAACAAAGCCTTAAATAATGACACCGAATTTAAAGTATTGGGTATTATTAAAAAAAATGCCGAAGAAAAAAAGAGGCTGGCAGAAAAAGGAAAGTGGGATATCTATGCAACTACAGGGGTCAGGTATAATTTTTATGAATTCACTGGCAACGTGAGACAGGGCAATTTTCTTACGGCTGATGCGGGTATTAAAATCAAGATAAACGACCCCAAAATACTCAGGCACACCATAGCAAAAGCTCAGGCCGATATTAATGCTATTGATTACACTATTGCCGACCGCAGAAAACTAATTAAGTCAGATATTCTTCAGCTTAAAGATGCGCTTACCAAGAAAAAAGAGCAAATGATTAGTACAACGACCAGTTTGCAATCGTGGAAACGAATTTATGCAACAAAGAAAGAATCGTATTTGCTACAAGAGGAAAGTGTTGATAATTATATCCAGGCATTCAGGTCACTGGTATCAACGCATGAAACATTGTTGCAACTGGAAAATAATTATTTAGACTTAATT
Source organism: uncultured Flavobacterium sp. (assembly GCA_964498595.1). Taxonomy (GTDB): domain Bacteria; phylum Bacteroidota; class Bacteroidia; order Flavobacteriales; family Flavobacteriaceae; genus Flavobacterium. Next base: position 303 of record CAZCIV010000228.1, on the reverse strand, counting down.
AGAGATTTAGACTATGTATGCGGTGAGTATTTTGCTGTAATTAACTTGACAAATTAGCCATCCCACAGTCGTAAGCACATCCCGCAAACCGCTCAAAGCCAAACCAAATCCAAAGTTTGCGGGAAGAGCTTCCGCCTCTCCTGCCCGAGTAACCGCCTTTCAGGACGGTTTTGGGATTGCCCACGCTCAAAAAAACAAAATAAATTTGTGCTTCGTGGATAGGTTGGTGCAGATTGACAATGACAAGAAAAATAAAAGCTAAATAAATGACAAACAGACGGATATGAATGAACACCAGTTGCC
>CAZCIV010000227.1:0-4788 GCA_964498595.1 uncultured Flavobacterium sp. | reverse complement strand
AATAATGAAACAATTTATCAAAAAGATTTTGTGGTGTCATAGAAATCGAAGTGACAGTAATAGTTATGCTTGTTTCAAAGCCTCAACCAACAAATCAACATCTTCTTTCGTATTAAAATGACTGAACGAGATTCGTAAACTTGGTTTTTTTGTCTCCTCTGCTGATAAAAACTCGGCTAAAACGTGCGATGGTTTAATACTTCCGCTTTGACAAGCACTTCCGCGTGAAACGGCAATTCCTTTCATATCCAATGTAAATAACAACATTGAAGTCTTTTCTTCCGATAATGGTAATTGGACGTTTAAAAGGTTATAAAACGTATTTTCTCCGTTGATTTTAACTTCTAGAAATACTTTTTTTAATTCTGAAAAGCAATAGTTTTTTAAATCGGAAATGTAATTGATATCATTTTCTATATTCTCACAAGCTAATTCCAATGCTTTTGCCATACCAACAACCTGATGAACAGCTTCAGTTCCGGCACGCATTCCTTTTTCTTGCTCGCCTCCGAAAATCATCGGTTGTAGCATGGAATTCTTTTTTATGTACGCAAACCCAATTCCTTTTGGACCATGAAATTTATGAGCACTTGCTACTAAAAAATCAATTCCCAAGTCTTGTACATCTAAAATTGTTTTTCCGATAGATTGTACCGTATCGCAATGAAAAAGTGCTTTCGCATACTTGCACAAGTCCGAAACGCGTTTGATGTCTAAAATCGTTCCTATTTCGTTATTAACGTGTATTAATGATACTAATGTTGGAACATCTGAATGTAATTTATCAGCAAAATCATGGTAATCGATGTTTCCGTTGGATAAAATCGTAACATATTCAACTTGAATTCCGAATTCCTTTGCTAAATGTTCGACAGTATGTAACGTAGCGTGATGCTCGATTTTAGTTGTAATAATGCGTTTGATTCCCAAATCTTTTACAACGCTAGTTAGAATCCAATTCGTAGCTTCTGTAGCGCTTGATGTGAAAATAATTTCCGAAGCTTGTGCATTTAGTAATTTCGCAATGGATTTTCGCGATGATTCTAACAAAGTCTTGGCACTTCTACCAAAACTATGGGTAGAAGATGGGTTTCCGAAATCATTTTGAAGTACACTCATCATGGCAGTAATCACTTCAGGATGAACAGGCGTAGTTGCGGCGTTATCTAAATACACTTTTCTCATACAGCAAAGATACAAATCATTTTATTTTAGAAATCTTAAAATCAATTCGCATTGAAATTAACAAACATTAGTAAATTAATAAATTAAAACCCTTATTTTTGTTGCATAAATTCGATTAATAAATGAAAAAAATTCTAGTTTTGATAGCTTCACTATTTTTATTTCAATCATGTGACGATGGAGATTTAATTTTGAAAACTTTTAATTTTAATAATGAAACAGTTCAAAAGTGTAATAATTTACTTTTTGTATCAAAGGATAAAGAAATATTAATTTTAAATATTCCAAGTTCAATTTTTATTGATGAGCCAACAATTGAAGGAACTCCTAGAATTTATACTTTGGCTAATTCAGAAGAATTAGTTTATAGATTGTATAATGAAAATGTAAATTCTACAGCTATTTGTTCAGAAATTCCCCCTGCATCACCTACAGTACTTGAAGAATATAAAGCCCTGCCTGGTGGACAAATTCAAATTACAACAAGTGTTTTGCCTTCTGTCAATGAAACTACAAAAGCAACAACTATTAATTATATTCATCAAATAAAATTGATTAATGTTCAATTCACAAATGGTGAAAATAATTTAATTTATGAAGAATTTTTATTCGGAAATTATAAATCTAAAACAAATATTCTTTCTTTTAATTTTTCTACAAATAACGGAGCTCAGTGTAATGCTAACAATTTATACAAAAACAATAACACGCAATTAATTTCATATGATTATCCAGACTATCTCTTACCAACAACGGCAGGAACTACTTCAATTAATTTAGATGCAACAAATAAAATCACTTATAAAATGTTTAGTGGGGGAACATTAACAAATGTATTAATTTGCTCTACGACTTCTCCTGATAGTCCGTTTATTTTAGAAGAAGAATGGATTGCAACCACAGGAACAGTTGAAATAATTACTACTGAAGTAACTGGTTCAAATAATTTACCAGCACTTAAATATGACATAAAATTTATAGATATCACATATAAAAAAGGTGATTTGAGTTTTACACATGATATTTTTGATTTTGGTTCCTATGTCACAAATTAGATAATCAAAAATGATTTAAAAAACACGTTTATAAAGAATAAACGTGTTTTTTTTTACTTTAAATTTTGCTTAATATAAACTTCTGTTGCACCCAAACCATATTTTTGATAGTTGGCATCTTGGAATGAAATACCTTCATAGCGTCCCAACATAAAGTCCAATTCGGCCTTTAAAACACCTTCACCAACACCATGAATAAACACCACTTTTGGCATCCGATTTTTGATAGCAAAATCGAGTTGGCGTTTAGCCGTTTCCATTTGCAAAGTCAGAATATCATAATTGTTCATTCCGCGTTTTGAAGGCACTAATTTTTCGATATGCAAATCCACTTCTAAGACAAATTCGTCCTTACGAGAGCGCTTTTCTTTTACAAAACTGCGCTTTTTTGGTTCTTCTTTATCCTTTAAAACCGAACCTAAACTTTGAGTAGAGAAAAAACCACTTAACTCATTGGAATTGTTTATTTTAACCAATTCGTTGACAAAAAATGTCATCACAAATTTATCAGTGGTTTCCACCGAAATTTGATCATTATTAACCTTAATTACTACTCCCGAAATGTCGTCGTCTAAAACCGCTACCTTATCTCCTATTTCAAATTTCTGTGTCATTTTCTTCTTCGTTTTCTCCATCATTTTTAGATGGTATTTTCTTCATTAATCTAAATAATCCAAACATAAAAACAGCCATTGCTCCTATCATAATAAATCGATTTGGAGCTGGTTTTGATTGTTCAATCATAGCAAAAATTCCGACCGCTGCAAACACTAAAATGTATAAAAATTGTTTCATAATTTATCTTTTTATAAAGTTTTCAAAAATAGTGTTTTTAAAATTAGTATAAGTTTTGAACTTTTTTTTGTAAACTTGTGGAACAATTTTCAACCACAAAAAAGCATTATGGAAGAACACATGTTGCCTTGTATGAACAAACAACTTTTTGGAGTTGAATGTCCGGGTTGTGGAACACAAAGAGCCATTGCTTTTTTATTAGAAGGAGAATTCTGGGAAGCTTTTAAAATGTTTCCTGCTATTTACACTTTAGTTGTTTTCTTTATTCTTTTAGCACTTCATCTATTAGACAAAAAGAGAAATTACTACAAATTAGTTATCACAAGCGCTATTTTAAATGGAGTTATTATTTTAATAGCCTATTTTATCAAAATATATTTTAACTCTGTAACCAATTAAACTAATATATTTATGGAAAATCAAAAATTACCTAATGCTACTGCAGTCCTAATTTTAGGAATATTTTCAATTTTAACTTGTTGTTGTTACGGAATTTTTAGTATCATATTGGGTGTTGTAGCTTTAGTTTTAGCAAATAAAGACACAAAATTATATGCTGAAAACCCTAGTATCTATAACAATTACAATAATATAAAAATTGGTAAAATATTAAGTATCATTGGAATTACACTAGGTGTCATTTACCTAATTTATGTAATAGTTCTATTTACTACTTTAGGAGTTGAAGGTATTGAACAAATGCAACAAGAAATGATGAGAAGATACGGAGGGAAATAAAAACAATATATTAATCTAATCAAAAAGAACGCTATCAACATCTTAGCGTTCTTTTTTGGTATAATAACAACTCATTAACAAATCGTTTACAACACTTTCTTGGAGTTTGGCACAGCAATTGGAAATACCTAATCAAGCAACCGTTTTAGAAACGAGTTTTAAAATGAAGTTGCCCAACTTTTAAATTGTTGTATTATGAAAAAAATTACACTTTTTGTAGTAGCCAGCTTCATACTGGTAGGAAGTATGGCTTATGCGTCAGAAAACCCTGTTTTTTCTGACAACACTGATAGAAGAGGTTATTACATCGATTATAGAGATGCAGAACCTATCATCTTTAGAGAAAGAGGAATCGAGTTTATGTTGTTTCCAAATGGTGAATTTGATTTCAACACAAGACCATCAGGACCTAGATACGCTGTAAATGGAACAAATGGTGCTCCTAGAACAAGAGGTTACTACGGAATTTCTGAAAGAGGAATCCGAGTTGAGCATGATAACTTTGGTAAAGTAAGACGTGTGGGTAATGTTTACATCAACTACGATGCTTTTGGTAGAGTTAAAAGAATTGGAACTATTTACATGAGCTATAACAGCTTTGCAGTAACAAGAGTAGGAAACATGCGAATTGTGTACGACAGAAGAGGACGAATTGTAAGCGTATATGGATTTATCAACTATACTAATAGTGGTTATACTTACAATCCTAGAGGAACTCATTATTCTGGAGGAAATGGAGGTTATGGTTATGGAGATGACGATTATGATGATGATTATGGAAGCGACGATGACTATTACTACTACAGAAAAGACGGATCTAAAGCTAAAATGACAGATGATGACGTTAAAGAAATCTAAAGAGAAACTTTAGAAGTAAAAAGAGATAAATAAAAATTGGTTGGTTAGTTTGTTTTTAAATCCTGTGGATTCTGGGAAGATGAAGCAGGATTTTTTATGTTCAAGATCAAGAACAAATACAAAAATCAATTTTCAAATTTGGAACACAGATTGAATA
>CAZCIV010000226.1:0-4806 GCA_964498595.1 uncultured Flavobacterium sp. | reverse complement strand
AAAACTACAATATTTATGATAAATACAGAACAAGTCAGAGATATTATTGATCGCCTTGGTGCGTTAAGGAGGTATCTTTGACATCGATGCTAAATTGATTGAAATAACAAACGAGGAAGAAAAAACCTTCGCTCCCGACTTTTGGAACAACGCCAAAGAAGCCGAAATCATTATTAGAAATCTACGTTCGAAAAAGAAATGGGTGGAAGATTATGACAAAGGTGTAGAACTTTCTGAAGAACTTCAGATTATGATGGATTTCTTTAAAGAAGGCGATGTAACCGAGGAAGAAGTCGAAGAACAATATCATAAAACCTTACATCACATTGAAGATTTAGAGTTCCGAAATATGCTTTCCGATGAAGGAGATAGTATGAGTGCTGTATTGCAAATTACGGCTGGAGCTGGTGGAACTGAAAGTTGTGATTGGGCTTCCATGTTAATGCGAATGTACTTAATGTGGGGAGAAAAGCAAGGATACAAAATCAAAGAATTAAACTTTCAAGAAGGCGATGTTGCTGGAATTAAAACGGTAACCTTAGAAATTGAAGGCGAATTTGCTTTTGGTTATTTAAAAGGTGAAAACGGTGTACATCGTTTGGTTCGTATTTCTCCTTTTGATAGTAATGCAAAACGCCATACGTCTTTTGCTTCAGTTTATGTGTATCCTTTAGTAGATGATTCTATTGAAGTAGAAATCAATCCAGCTGATATTGAAATTATAACTTCTCGTTCGAGTGGTGCAGGTGGACAAAACGTAAACAAAGTAGAAACCAAAGTACAATTGTTTCACAAACCAACCGGAATTCAAATTCAATGCTCCGAAACGCGTTCGCAACAAGACAACCGCCAACGTGCGATGCAAATGTTGAAATCGCAGTTATACGAAATCGAATTAAACAAACGATTAGCACAAAGAGCCGATATCGAAGCAGGAAAAATGAAAATCGAATGGGGTTCGCAAATTCGAAATTATGTAATGCACCCTTATAAATTGGTAAAAGACGTTCGTTCTGGATATGAATCTAGTGACGTGGAAGGCATTATGAACGGCGATATCGATAATTTCCTGAAAGCTTATTTAATGATGATGGGACAAAAAGAAGAATAATTATTTTTTATAAAATTAAAACCGAGGACAAATTAACGAAACAGTAATTATTCTCGGTTTTATTATATCATATTCAAAATAGATTTGTTTATATCTATAACGATTTCGTAAATTAGCACACCAATAAACAACAAAACCCAAATGGACTTAACTTTCAATAAAAACGAAGATCACAATAAACTTTTAGTTACTGATTTAAAAAAGCGATTTGCTCAAGTAAAATTGGGTGGCGGTCAAAAAAGAATTGAAAAATTACACGCTGAAGGCAAAATGACCGCTCGTGAACGTATTGATTATCTGTTAGATGACAAAGCAAATAACATTGAAATTGGTGCTTTTGTTGGTGACGGAATGTATGAAGAGCATGGAGGTTGTCCTTCTGGAGGTGTTGTAGTTAAAATGGGGTATGTATCGGGTAAACAATGTATCGTAGTAGCAAATGATGCTACTGTAAAAGCTGGTGCATGGTTTCCAATTACCGGAAAAAAGAACTTAAGAGCGCAAGAAATTGCTATTGAAAATAGATTACCTATTATATATTTAGTGGACTCTGCAGGGGTTTATTTACCAATGCAAGATGAAATTTTCCCAGATAAAGAACATTTCGGAAGAATTTTTAGAAATAACGCTATCATGAGCAGTATGGGAATTACCCAAATTGCAGCTGTAATGGGAAGTTGCGTAGCGGGTGGTGCTTATTTACCTATCATGAGTGATGAAGCTTTAATTGTAGATAAAACCGGAAGTATTTTCTTAGCAGGAAGCTATTTAGTAAAAGCCGCTATTGGAGAAAGCATTGATAACGAAACACTTGGAGGTGCTACAACACACTGCGAAATTTCAGGTGTAACGGATTATAAAGCTAAGGATGATAAAGATGCTTTAGACCGAATTAAATCGGTGGTGGGTAAAATTGGTGATTTTGAAAAAGCAGGTTTTAACCGAGTAAAAGCGGAAAAACCAGCGTTAGAACCGAAAGATATTTACGGAATTTTACCAAAATCTCGTGCTGATCAGTATGATATGATGGAAATCATCAAACGTTTGGTAGACAATTCAGAATTTGACGAATACAAAGCAGGTTACGGACAAACCATCATAACAGGTTATGCAAGAGTTGACGGTTGGGCTGTAGGAATTGTAGCCAACCAAAGAAAAATTGTAAAAACAGCTGGTGCCAAAACCAAACCAAGCGAAATGCAATTTGGAGGTGTAATTTATTCGGATTCAGCAGATAAAGCGACGCGTTTTATTGCGAATTGTAACCAAAAGAAAATTCCTTTAGTATTTTTACAAGACGTTACGGGTTTTATGGTAGGTTCCAAATCAGAACATGGCGGCATTATCAAAGATGGTGCTAAAATGGTAAATGCAGTTTCTAATTCGGTTGTACCAAAATTTACGGTAGTAATAGGAAATTCGTATGGAGCAGGAAATTATGCCATGTGCGGAAAAGCTTATGATCCAAGATTAATCTTTGCTTGGCCAAGTGCTGAATTAGCGGTAATGGGTGGTGCTCAAGCTGCAAAAGTATTGTTGCAAATAGAAGCAGCTTCTTTAAAAGCAAAAGGAGAAGAAATCACACCCGAAAAAGAAGCGGAATTATTTGATAAAATTAAAGCACGTTACGACCAACAAGTGTCTCCTTATTATGCAGCCGCCCGTTTATGGACAGATGCTATCATTGATCCTTTAGATACCAGAACTTGGATTTCAATGGGAATTGAAGCGGCTAACCATGCTCCTATTGAGAAACCATTTAATTTAGGAGTGATTCAGGTGTAGCTAATTATTCAATATGGAAATCAAAGAAGATTATTTCAGAATTCATAAAAAGGAAAATGTTTATGTTCTAAGCGATAGAATACCTTTTATATGGAAAGAGATGTTAATTTGGAATTTGCCAACTTTTTTGGGCTTATTATATGTATTTGGTCCAGTTGTAGGTGTTTATATTTTCATATTAACTCTGTTTTGTTATGTCTTATTTCGTTTTGCTTCTTGGATATTTTATACTGAAATTCAGATTAATATCGAAAGTGGTGAAATGATTAAAGTAAAAAAAATAATTAACAAGACGCAAAATATTAATTTAATCTCTAATAAGTTTGATTCAAGTAAATTTGAATACACAGAATTAAATAGAAGTGGAAATACTAAATTTTTAATGAATTACAAAACGCATAAAAATAATGAACTTTTAATTTTAAGGAATAAATCAGACAAAGAGTTTATTGAAAAATATATAGTTGAAAAAATAACTATTAAAAATTAAATTATAAGCTTCATTATTTATAATATCATTACCAATTCATCTTGGTTGAATAAATATTGATAATCAAAATTCTATTTTCTTCTATACGATACACAATTTTAAAATTCCATTTTGGAAAATAGCGAATTGATTCATCCTTAAACAAGGTTTCTCTTGGATTTCTTTCTGGAAACTTTGCTAAATCGTCGCCTATATTTAATAAAGCATCAACTACCATTTCGGCATTTTGAGGACTATTTTGGAAAATAAAATTATAAATTGTTTCGAGAGAATCTAAAGAAGCCTGTGACCAAACAACAGATTTCATTTCTTAAAAATCTTATTTCTTATTGCTTCGGAATTATACACATTATTTTCTTCTGAAACTTTAAGAATAGCCTCAATTTCTTGCTTATAATCTGAAACAGATAACAACTTTCCTGTTAGATCATAAACATATCCTTCATCATTCAAAATTTGGTCAATTTTATTCAAAACTTCATCGTTTTGGATATCCAAAATTCGATGAATAATACTTTTTCTATGTGCTTCAATATTCATGAGTAAACTGATTTACACAAAGATAATTATTATTTCAATTACTTTATCTTTGCAGTATGTCAAAATCATTATTCCAACCCTTCAAAACCAACATTTCAGGTATTACTTTACCTGAGAAATTCACGTTTCCTTTTTATTACGAGCCGCATGAATTGAGTATTATTGTGGCTAATGAATTACAATCGTATCTGGAAACACAAACCGATTTTGAACACAATTTTGGATTGAAAGAAAATCAAGAAGGTTTGGTAATAGGCAAAATGTTTGGCGTTTTAGTCTGTCAGAATGATGAAGGTAAACTTGGCTATTTATGGGCCTTTTCTGGAAAATTGGCTGGTGTGAATCATCATCCTTATTTTGTCCCTACTATTTTTGATATGTTGCACGAAGATGGATTTTTTAGAAAAGAAGAGGAAGTATTGAACGCTATCAATCGCCAAATTGAAATTTTAGAAAATTCAGACGAACTTTTAAATGCAAAAAGAAAATTAGAAAACACCAAAAAAGAAGCAGTTACTGACATTCAAAATCAGAAAGACAAAATCAAACGCTTAAAAATTGAACGCGATGAAAAGCGTAATTCATTTGCTAATTTATCTGCATCTGAAATTGAACAATTAGAACAAGAACTTTCAGAAGAGAGTAAAAAGGAAAGTATTTTACTCAAAAAAATGACCAAATACTGGAATTTTAATATCGAAAATGCTCAGAAAGACGTCAATTTACTCTTGGATGAAATCAATCAATTAAAAGAAGAACGCCGATTAAAATCGGGCGCTTTACAGCAAAGACTTTTTGCAGAATATTCCTTTTTGAATCAGTTTGGAGAACGAAAAAGTATTGGTGAAATCTTCAATAATAATCCGCCTGCTGGTGCTGG
>CAZCIV010000225.1:0-4828 GCA_964498595.1 uncultured Flavobacterium sp. | reverse complement strand
AATTAAAATTATACATTATTATATTTTTTAATAAAAAACAAGTGTTTTTTGTTAAAAAAATGTTTTATTGATTGTTTTTTTTTAGATTTGCTCATTAACCTTAAATTTACCTAAAAATGAAAAAAAATTTACTATTATTTTTTCTAGTGGTTTTTTCGATGATTGATGGTTATTCACAGAATAAAACTATGTGGAGTCCTTTGTCAGAGAAAGAAATTGATAGTTCCCCTAAAGTTAGAAGAGCTTCTTTTCCTCAAGAGTATAAATTATGGAAATTAAATATTGTAGCTCTTAAAGAAAAATTGAGAAATGCTCCAATAAGAGGGCAATTCACTCAAAGACAATCAAATATTATCATTCAGTTACCTAACGCTGAAGGTAAACTTGAACAATTTAGAGTACTAGAAACTCCAATTATGGAACCTGAATTGGCTGCTAAATTTCCAACAATTAAATCTTATGTTGGTAAAGGAATTGATGATGTGACTGCTACTGCTAGATTTTCAGTTACTGAATTCGGATTACATAGTATGACTTTATCAGCTGGTAAAAGTACCGCTTTTATTGATCCATATACAGAAGATACACAAAATTATATTGTTTATAATAGAGCAAGTTTAGTTGGTGACGGACAAACATTTGAATGTTTAACCAATAATGACGTACACTTACCTTCATTAGAAAACGATCGTAGAGCTTTTTCTACATTTAGATCAGATACAAACGATAAAAAACTAAGAACTTACAGATTAGCACAATCATGTACGGCAGAATATGGGAATATATTTCGAGGAAATTCTCTAGATCCTTTAGCAACACAAAAAGCAAGAATTCAGGCTCAAATGGCTATAACTATGACTCGTGTAAATGGTGTTTATGAGAATGATCTTGCAATTACAATGATATTTGTTGCTAATAATGATGCAGTTATTTATTTAGGAGCAACTGGTTCAGATCCTTGGAGTGGTGAATACAATGTTCAAACTGGAGTTACAATTGATGCTAATATTGGGTTTAATAATTATGATATCGGGCATAATTTTAATACTTCAGGCGGAGGGAATGCTGGTTGTATAGGCTGTGTTTGTAGCCCTAGTACAAATCCTAATGGAGGTTTTCACAAAGGAACTGGTATGACAGGTCGTTCAAATCCAACAGGAGATGCTTTTGATATTGATTATGTAGCTCATGAAATGGGGCATCAATTTGGAGGATTTCACACCCAAAGTAGTTCGAATTGTCGTTCAGGAAGTGGTACTACAGAAGTTGAACCAGGTTCAGGATCAACTATTATGGCTTATGCTGGTATTTGTTCTGCTAACGTGCAAAGTAATAGTGACTCATATTTTGGATATGTAAACATAAGAGACATTATGGAAAACGTTAAATTTGGTATTAGTCAACCTACTTTGCCAATAACTAATTTAACAAATAATCCACCTACTGCAAATGCTGGTAGAGATTATGTAATACCTAAATCTACAGCCTTTATGTTGGTAGGTCAAGGATCCGATCCTGAAGGAGACCCTCTTACCTACACATGGGAACAAAATGACCCACAAAATCCAAGCACATCATTAGCTCCAATTGCTTCTAGAGTAGCTGGTCCAATGTTCAGATCTATTTGGGGTACATCTTCTCCAGTTCGATATTTGCCTAATATGGCAACGGTATTATCAGGAGCTACCGCAAATACATGGGAGGTTTGCCCTTCTGTAGCAAGAGACTTAAATTTCTCATTAACTGTTAGAGATAATAATTCTGGAATTGGTCAAACAGCTACTGATTTAATGAAGGTTACCGTTGATGGTGTTGCTGGCCCTTTTGTTGTAAACGCTCCTAATAGTCTTGTGTCTTGGCAGGCAGGAACAAATCAAAATGTTACGTGGAGTGTTGCAGGAACTGATTCAAATGGTGTTAATGCAAAATTTGTTGATATATATTTGTCTACTAATGGAGGTACAACATTTCCTATTTTATTAGCTAGTAAAGTTCCTAATGATGGTTCGGAAATAGTTACAGTGCCAAATATTATAGGAACAACCAATAGAATAATGGTGAAAGGTTGGGATAATATATTCTTTGATGTTTCAAATACTAATTTCACTATAACTGCGCCTGCAACAACAATGGCAATATCTTTTAATGGAATTGAAGGAGAGCAAAATAAATCTATTTGTCAAGGAGCGTCGATTAATTATACAATTGATTATAAGGCTTTAGGTGGTTTTACTGGAACAACTACTTTTACGGCTACTGGCAATCCTGCAGGAACAACGGTGTCTTTTTCACCAACATCAACAAATACAGATGGAAGTGTAACGATGTCGATTACTAATACCGCAGGAGCAGCATCAGGGTTTTATAATATTTTAGTAACTGCGGCATCTGGCGCTATTGTAAATACAGCTCCATTTTATTTAGATTTATTGAGTAATAATTTTGGAACTCAAAATTTATCATCACCAGCTAATAATACAATTAATCAATTTACAAACTTAACTTTAAGTTGGCCAGTAAATGGTGCAGCAACATCATATGATATTCAAGTGGCAACGGATGCAGCATTCGCGTCAATTGTTTACAGTGGTAATGTTGTGGGAACTAGTTATGCTTTAAATGGTTTGGCAGACGCAACAACATATTATTGGAGAGTTAAGCCTAAAAATGCTGGTTGCGAAGGAGTTTTTAGTGTTACTTATAATTTTAAAACAGGGCAAACGAATTGTGCTTTAACAGCAAGTACTGACGTTCCAAAAACAATTGCAGGTACCGGTGCAAATACTATAACTTCTACTTTGAACGTAGCATCAGGTGTTGTGATTACAGATTTAAATGTTAATTTAAATATTACACATACATATATTCAAGATTTAACAATTAGATTAACTAGTCCATTGGGGACTATTGTAAATTTATTAGTTGAACCATGTGGAGATAATGATAATATGAACGTAACTATAGATGATTCTGGTTCCGCTGTTATTTGTGGTACTGGAAATCCTTCATTATCAGGAGTAGTTGTTCCTTCACAAGCTTTGTCAACTTTTAATGGGCAAAACTCTACAGGCACATGGACACTTACTGTTGTTGATGGATATTCAGGCGATGGTGGAACATTAAATAGTTGGGGTTTAAACTTTTGTACAACTCAGCCGTTAAGTATAAATACCAATCAGATTAATGATTTGGTTCTTTATCCTAACCCAAATAATGGTAGTTTTAATATTCAATTTAGTTCTAACTCAGGAAATGATATTAAAGTGAATATTCATGATGTTAGAGGAAGAGAAATTTTTAATAAATCTTACAATAATAGCGGATTGTTCAATGAAAATTTACAATTAAATAATGTTCAATCTGGAGTATATCTTGTAACAGTTCAAGATGGTGCTAGAAAAGAAGTAAAGAAAATTGTAGTTCAATAATTGAATTAGTAATTATAGAAAAAGGGAAGTTTTAAGCTTCCCTTTTTTATTTTCCGTTGTAATTGTTCATTGTGTTATTTAAACCTGCTAAAGCAAATGATTTTACTATTTCAGAACTAATTTCTAATCGTTCTTTTAGTTTTTCTTTTTCTTCTTCTGTCCATTCGCCTAGCACGTAATCTACTTGTTGGCCTTTTTTAAAGGCATCACTGATACCAAATCTATAACGTGGATATTCTGTTGAATTTAATAACAGTTGAATGTTTTTAAGCCCATTGTGGCCTCCATCGCTTCCTTTGGTTTTGATTCGAATGGTTCCAAAGGCTAAATTCAAATCATCGGTAATAATCAACATATTTTCTTTTTCGATGTTTTCCTTTTCTAACCAATATTTTATAGCTTTCCCGCTCAAGTTCATGTAGGTATTAGGCTTAAGTAATAATAAGGTTCTTCCTTTTATTTTTAGTTCTGCCATTTCACCCAATTTAACGGTTTGAAAAGAAATACCTTCTTTATGAGCTAAATAATCTAAAACTTTAAATCCGATATTATGTCGTGTATTTGCATATTCTGAGCCAATATTTCCTAGCCCTACGATTAAGAATTTTTTCATGGGTAAACACTCTTGTTTTTGTTTCTTAAATAGATTTGATAGCCAATTCATTTTGCAAAAGTAATGCAAAGTTTAGATACTGAAAAGCATAAAAAAAGCACCAGTAAAAACTGATGCTTCTTTTGTATAGATTGAAAAGAAATTATTTTTTCTTTTTTGCTCCTTTTTCTGCTTTTGCTGCTTCTTGAGCTGCTTTCATTGCTGCACGAGAAATTCTCACTTGACAAACTACAGTATTATCTGGGTGCATTAATTTGAAATTGTTTGTTTCTAATTTCGTTACATACAATTTATTACCCATTTGTAATTCTGAAATGTTTGCTTCAACGAAGTCAGGTAAGAATTTAGGTAAAGCTTTTACTTTTAAACGACGTTGGTTTAAACGTAAAACACCTCCTAATAATACTCCTGGAGAAGTTCCTGTAACTTTAACTGGTACTTCCATGATGATTTCTTTGTCATCACTTAATTGGAAGAAGTCAATGTGTAAAATTTTGTCAGAAACTGGGTGAAACTGAATGTCTTGCATAATTACATTGTAAGACGTTCCGTTTAACTCAACTACAACTGTGTGTGCGTTTGGAGTGTAAACCAAATCTTTAAATGCTCTCTCGTCTGCAACAAAATGAACTGGTTGATTTCCTCCGTAGATAACGCAAGGAACCATTCCAGCATCACGTACGGCTTTAGTTGCCTTTTTGCCTACGCTTTCTCTTTCTGATCCTTTAATCGTAATTGATTTCATTGTAAAATATATATAATTAATAAATACTTATTAAAGTGGTTT
>CAZCIV010000224.1:0-4852 GCA_964498595.1 uncultured Flavobacterium sp. | reverse complement strand
ATAAATTCCGATGAGGTAATAGAAAACCTACATCGAAACCTCAACTATGTTTCAAGAAGAATCGTCATTTACATTTACATGCAAAACAATCAACCTAACAAATTTTGCATCTTATTTTCAGCTCACGGCTACCGTAAACTTTTCCCTAAAATCATAGCCTTAGGTGAAAATGCGCCAAGATTAGATTACTTCACAGCTCACACATTTCTAAAACCGTTATGTGCCGAAAACAAAAACCAATTTTCGGATAAATTAATAGCAATGATAAAATCAATTTTAATCAAGTTAGAAGACTACAATACAGCAAGTAAAAAAATCATAGTAACGCTTTATATACCTGATAACATAACAGATGAAAACAAAGTATATTCAAAAAAATATGTAAAATCATTATTGCGTTTCACTTTGGGCGAAATAATCTTCAAAAAACACATAAAAGAAGTCCACTTCAAACCACGACCAAGAAACACAAACGGCTTACTCTCACTATCAGAACTCCCAGAATTCATAGACTATCTCGCAAAAATTAACTACAGCAGAAAACTAAAAATTTTCTTCGAATGAGGAATACCGTACAGATTCATGAAACTCTGTACGGTTTTCCGTATTACTTCCTATGCAAATTGTCTTTCCGAGCTTACTAGGAATCTCCTACATCGTAGGCTTACTTTTAAGCGCAGCTTAAACTCCAACCTGAAACCTGAAACAAAACCAACCAAATACTATGAACAAATAAGATATTTAATACATTTTGTTAATAATTAATTCGATTTGTACGGTTTTCCACATTTACAAGAAAATGGAATTTTGTATGTTTGTAAATCTCTCTAATACTATTCCATTGGCAACCAACAAACATGCACAAATTCGATATAACACTCTTGATAAGTGTTTTAGAAATCCTGGTAAAAGATTTGCTATTGAGGATTTAGTAGCTGCATGTAATGAAGCTATTTACGAGTTTACAGGTAAAGAAGAAGGGATTAAAAAAAGACAACTTTATGACGATATCCGATTTATGGAAAGTGAACAAGGTTGGTCAATTGAATTGGAAAAAACAAAAGACGGCAGAAAAGTGTATTATCGCTATGAAGATCCAAACTTTTCTATATCTAATAAACCTTTAAACGAAACAGAAGCTTTTCAATTAAAAGAAGCTTTACTTACTTTAAGTAGGTTCAAAGGAATGCCACAATACGATTGGATTGAGGAATTAGGCACACGACTAGATGCCGAATTTAAATTGAATAAAAACTCAGAAAAAGTAATGAGTTTTGAAGAAAATGAGTACTTAGAAGGAAAACCCTTTATCTCCGAGTTATACAACGCTATCATTTACAAAAAAGTAGTCGCAATTGAATACAAAACCTTTAAAAATGAAAACAGTATAACCTATGAGTTGAGCCCTTATCATTTGAAGCAATTCAACAAGCGTTGGTTTTTATTTGGTAAATCTACCAACTTTGAAAGTCTTACCAACTTGGCTTTAGATAGAATTATTTCCATAATGGAAACCGATAAAAACTACGAAAACAGTAATATAGATTTCAACGAGTATTTTGAAGATATTGTAGGTGTAACAATTCCAGATGCTAAAGTTGAAACTATAAAAATTAAAATTGCGGAATCTTTAGTGCCTTATATCAAAACAAAACCATTACATCCATCTCAAGCTTATAAGTTTGAAGATAATATGCATCGTGTTACAATTAAAGTAATTCCTAATTATGAATTAGAATCATTATTGCTTTCCCATGGTGATAGTTTACAAGTTTTAGAACCTGCTTCTTTTGTGGAAAAAATGAAAAATAGAATCGAAAAAATGAAAAATAATTATTAATGCAGATGTAGTGCACTAATTAAAAATACATTTGCAGAGTAATTAGTAAAACAAATTTTTTATGCCAGAAATAGTATATAAGAATCCGCTAGATGTAATAACATTAAAAATCTTTGGAATTTTTGATGCTTTTAGACAGAATTCTAAATTCAATAATATTGAAGATTCCGTTCAAATAGTTCTTCTTTTGGTTTCACTATACAAAGACGATGTAATTAATGAAGAAACTTTTACTAATGATTTAGATTTTTCAAAACTAAAAGCATTAGTTGTTGAATCAAAACTAAATAATCAAAGCAAGGAAACTTATTTGCATGTTATTGAAGTGCTTACTAGTTCTTTGGTGATTTTATTTAGTCAGCCGCTAAATTATTTTTCTTTTGTTTTCTTTCAATTAGAGAAAAATGAGTTAGAAGAGAATTTTTCTCAAGTATTTGACTCATTCTTGTATAAATATTTTGAATCAATAGGTAGGTTTTCTGGTGAGTTCTTATTTCCTGATGAGATATCAAGATTAATGCTAAAAGTTGCACAATTGAATAAAAATGCAACTATATATAATCCTTTTGCTGGTCCTGCTTCATTTGGAACTTTATCCAATGCTGAAAATCGATATATTGGACAAGAAATAAATATTAAAATTCAAATTATTGGAATGCTTAGGTTATTAGCAACAAATTCCAACAATTTAAAATCATTAATGGTTGGTGATTCCATTTTTAAATGGAATCCAACTAACGAAAAATTTGATTTAATTATTTCATCTCCACCTTTTAACATGTCTTTACCTGAAAAAATTCTAGGTAAATGGGGAACTCATGTAAAAGTTGAAAGTTTCTTTATTGAAAAATCTTTAGAATCAATTAATAATAACGGAAAAGTTGTTATGATTATTCCAGAAGGTTTTTTAACTAATAAATCTATTACTTTTTCAAATTTAAGAAGTGAGCTGGTGCAAAATGATTTATTAGAAATGGTTATTTCATTACCTAGTGGTATCTTCAAAAACACGGCTATAAGAACCTCTATTTTAGTTCTTAACAAAGCTAAAATTCATAACGGATTTGTAAGGTTTGTAAAATCTGATAATTTCATTAAATCTCAAAACAGAACTAAAATTTTAGATTGGGAAGGTTTAGTTAATGAACTAAACAAATTTGAATCTTCATCAGTTAAAACAATAAGCAATTCAGAAATTATTCTAAACGATAATTTATTGAATGTTAATCGTTATTTCTTAGAACAGATTCAAAACGGTGTAAAGTTAAATGAGATTTTAATTTCTCATAATGGAATCAAAATTTCAGATGTTTTTGAATCTAGAGTAGTTAATATAAAAGACATTAAGGGTATTAATGTTAATATTGATGAACTAGAAATTAAAAAAGAATACAATAAAACATTCTTCAGAAAGATTGAAATGTCGTGCTTACTTATAGCGCCAAGCTCAAATTATTTAAAAGCTTCATGGTTTGAATATACTGGTGAGCCTATCATTGTAAAGCACAACATTAAGGCTTTTAAAGTTGATCAAAATAAAATTGATATCACCTATTTAATTCAACAATTGAATGAAGATTATGTGAAAAAACAATTGAATGCATTTACGATGGGTAGTGTTATGCCTTTAATCAATGTAAATGATATTCTAAAATTAGAAATTAATTTACCATCATTAGTAGAGCAAAAAGATTGGGTAAACAAAAGGTTTTTAAAATCATTAGATTTAGAAAAGGATAAGGTTTCTTTAATTAGAAAACAGTTTAATGATGAATTGGGTTCAAAACAGCATAATATCAGACAACATTTAAAAAATGTTAAAGATTCTTTAGATGTCTTAATTAGTTTCATGAACAAGAATAATGGGATACTTAAAAATGATGATATCATTAATCCATTAAGAGGAATTACAGTTTCTAAAAGAATTGAAAGTCTTCAAACTAGTTTAGGTAATGTAATTTTTGAGGTTAATAATTTAACCAATGAAAACAATTTTGGTTTATCTGAAAAAATTGATTTAATTCAAGTTATTAATGAATCAATAGCTGAACATGTAGCATCTAATTATGATATAGAGTTTAAATTTGATGAATTAGGCTTAGAAGAAATAAATGAGTCTTCGTACATTATAGATTTTTCTAAAAACGATGTGAAAGAATTAATCAACAATGTAATAGAAAATGCAGTTAATCATGGATTTGTCGATAAAACCAAGAAATATAAGTTATTGATTTACCTGGGCGTTGAAGACAACAAAATCATACTTCAAATGATTAATAATGGTCTTCCATTTCCAATAGATGTATCAAAATCCTTTGGAATTAAAGGATTCAAGGCTGGTAAAACGGGTAATAAAGGTATTGGTGTTTGGAAAATTATACAAGCAATACAGCATTTTGGTCATGAATTTAGTATCATCGATGAGCCTTATAGTGAATTTCCAGCAGGTTGGATTTTTAAGTTTAACATTTATAATTAGTTTCCCATGTATAGAGTACTTTGGTTAGAAGATGAAGTTGAAAAAGTTGATGGTTTTTTTGATAAGGCTTACCAACATGATATCGAATTAGATCATGTGGAAACATTGTCTGAATTCAAACATAAAATTGAAGCTAATCCGAAATATCATTATGATGCAGTAATTTTGGATGCACTTGGAGTAAATGAATCAAAAAATGAAGCAGCTTCTTTGAACGTACTATACAATGCTATATTATATTTGGCATATCATCGAGAAAAAGAAGTAATACCATTTTTTGTTCTTTCGGGTTACCTAGGCAATGAAGAGCATAATAACGTTAGAAATATGATTGGTGAGGAATTAATTTTCATCAAAACTAATGATGAAGCTAAGTTAATTCAAACTTTAAAAAACGCTTGTGAAACGAAACAAATTGAATCGCTAAAACATAAATTTAAAGATGTTGTTGCCTGTTTTGATGATAATTTTTTAGGTATTGATAATTATGAACGAATGATTAATTTGTTAATCTATTTAGACTCAAATAAAAC
>CAZCIV010000223.1:0-4857 GCA_964498595.1 uncultured Flavobacterium sp. | reverse complement strand
GATTCAAAAGGATTCAATCCGTGCTAATCTGTGAAATCAGTGGCTAAAAATTTATACTAGATTATTTTCAACCAAGTATTTTGAATTTAATTCAAAGTGAATTCTTATTGCCACGGATTAAAAGATTCAAAAGGATTCAATCCGTGTTAATCTGTGAAATCTGTGGCTAAAATTACACAAGGTTATTCGCAACCAAATATTCCGCAATTTGAATCGTGTTCGTTGCTGCTCCTTTTCTTAAGTTATCGGCTACAATCCACATGTTAATGGTGTTTGGTTGGCTTTCATCTCTTCTAATTCTACCAACGAAAACATCATCTTTTCCTTGTGCGTAAATTGGCATTGGATACGTAAATGTTTCTAAATTATCTTGAACCGTTACACCTGGCGTGTTTTGTAAAATTTGACGTACTTCGTTTACATCGAAATCATTTTCAAACTGAACGTTAACCGCTTCACTGTGTCCGCCAACTACTGGAATACGAATTGCCGTTGCGGTAACCGCAATAGTGTTGTCGTTTAAGATTTTTTGTGTTTCGCGCACCAATTTCATTTCTTCTTTGGTGTAACCGTTTGCTTCAAAACTATCACATTGAGGAATGGCATTTCGGTGAATAGGATATTTGTAAGCCATTTCACCTTCAATACCTGCATATTCATTTTCTAACTGACGCACTGCTTTTACTCCAGTTCCGGTAATCGATTGGTAAGTTGAAACTACAATACGTTTGATGTCATATTTGGCATGTAAAGGCGCTAAAGCCATTACCATTTGAATCGTAGAACAGTTTGGATTTGCAATAATTTTATCTTCTTTAGTTAAAACGTTTGCATTGATTTCTGGAACTACTAATTTCTTAGTAGCATCCATTCGCCAAGCAGAAGAATTGTCGATTACGGTTGTTCCTGCAGCAGCAAATTTTGGAGCCCATTCTAAAGACGTTTCTCCACCTGCCGAAAACAAAGCAATCTCAGGTTTCATATCTACAGAGGTTTGTAAACCTACTACTTTGTAGGTGTTCCCTTTCCATTCGATTTCTTTTCCAACTGATTTTTCAGAAGCAACTGGAATTAACTCCGTTACAGGAAAATTACGTTCTGCTAATACTTGAAGCATTATTTCGCCTACCATTCCGGTAGCGCCAACTACGGCTACTTTCATATGTTTTGATTTTATTTTTTAACGGAAACATATGGAATCGCCTTTTTATTTATGGTTGTTTGCTTGCGCAAACCAGTTATTTGTAGCGATTTCATTGTGTGTGTTATTTAATTATGCAAAAATATAGAATATTCAAACGACTTAGCAAATATTGATGAAATTATAACAAAAGTTTGAAATTACATCATAAAAAAACCGCCAAGTTAATGACGGTTATAGTTGGTTTTACAAAGTGGCCTTGTGGGCGGTAATTGCGGCAATAAAAGCATTAACTTCATCTAATTGTTTGTTAACACGTTCTAAGTCCAATTGCTTTTCTAAAAGCGCAACAGCTCCATAGCTTTCTTTTCGGTTTTCTAATAAAAACTTTTTGTACTCTAAACGTACTTTTCGTTTTTCTTCCGTTTCTTTTGTAGGGCCTTCTGGTAAAGCAGCTATAATGGTATCAACAGCACTAATTTCTGCTAATACTCCTTGTAGCACGGCATCAATCTCTACCGAGGTGGTACTGTAATTGGTTACCAAACGTTCTTCGGAAAGTTTTTTGAATGTTAAATCTCCTTGTTCTTTGTTTGCCATGGTTAACAACACATCGCAGTCGGCAATTGTTGTAAGATTTGTTACTGAGTACATAATAAAAAAATTTATAGTTATTGTTTTTACATCAGCAACTCCAATGCCAGATCATTTTTTTATTTAGTATTTTAATACAACTTTAACTACAATAGTTAAAGTTTAATTAAAAATATAATAACCTACATTTTCTTACGTTTTTTTACTCTTTTAAAAGTTTTATTTTGTTTTTTTATCTTTAGTTAGTAGAGAATTAGTTTCTTTTAGTTGTTCTTTTATCAATTGCTCTTCATATTCTAAAACCTTTTTTTTGAGTTGAAGAGCAACTAATTGGGTGTTACAATTAGGTTGTGTTTGGTTTTTTGTAGTGCTATATTTTAAAAGACTTAGATCGTAGTTTTTTAAATTTTTTTCTTCTTGCATGATAAGTCTGTTCATCTTTTCTAAAACAGCTATTCGCTCTTGTTTTTTTATAAAGCTAGTAATCTTACGTGCTACTAAAAGTTGTTGATGTTTGTTTTTAACGATACAATTTTGCAAGAATTCTTGTTCTTGAGTTCGAGTTGCTTTTTTGGTTTCGGTGGTAGTGCTTTCTTTTTGTGAAAGTGTTAATAACAAAGCTAGTTTTTCCATCGCTTGGATGGGTAAGTTGCGTTTGCCAGTTTCAAACATAGCAATTTGACTTCGACTCACCTGAAGCAGTAAAGCCAAATTTTCTTGACTCATTCCTGTTAATGCTCTAATGTTGTTTTTGTTTTTCATGTAGTGTGACACTTTTTTTTAAACCATTTTTTTGTCACGCTTTCTGTGACAATTTTTTCAAATCAAAAATTTTGCCACACTTGTTGTGACATTTTTTTCAAAATGAAAATTTTGTCACGCTTTTGTTTTAGTTTAGGTAATTTACAAAATACTTGTTGATAACTTGTTTTTGCGTTCATTAAAATATTGCCTAATTTGGTAAACCCAAAACAATTGAAAATTCCTACTATTTTCAAATCATTATCAATTCAATTTCGTTGCAATGGCATTATTTCAAAACGCAGTAATTAAAAAGTTTTTACAAGCCCAAAACAAAGAACAACTGAAAGAAAAGTGGTTGCAATTCCAACAGCATTTTCACAACCCTACTATTCAAGAAAATATTCGCAATAGTAAGGAAGAACAATATCAAGGCGAGTTTTTAATTGATTTGTTTGTGAATATTTTAGGTTATACTAAAAATCCGCAACCTAATTTCAATCTTACAACAGAATACAAAAACGTAAAAGACAGCAAAAAAGCCGACGGAGCTATTTTGATTGATGATAAAGTACGTGCCGTAATTGAATTAAAAGGAACCAATACAACCGATTTAGGTAAAATTGAAACCCAAGCTTTTGGTTATAAAAACAATCAACCCGATTGTATTTATATCATTACTTCCAACTTTGAAAAAATACGTTTCTACATTGATAACGCAATTGAATATTTAGAATTTAATTTATTCCAGTTGCAACCAAGCGAATTTGAGTTGCTGTATTTATGTTTAGCTCATGAAAACCTTTCAAAAGGAATTGCAAAAAGCATCAAAGAAGAATCCGTAAGCCAAGAGGATGTAATTACTAAAAAACTATACAAGGACTATTCGCTTTTTAAACGTGAATTGTATCACAATTTAGTTGAATTAAATCCTGAATATGAACCTTTAGAACTTTTCCAAAAATCGCAAAAGTTATTGGATCGGTTTTTATTTATATTCTTTGCCGAAGACCGCAACTTATTACCAACCAATTTAATTTTCCGCATCAACAAAGAGTGGCAAAACTTACGTTTAATGCGTATCGAAGTTTCTTTATACGATAGATACAAAGTGTACTTTAACGACTTAAATAGTGGGGCAAAAGTAGTTTTACCAGCCTTTTCAGAAACGGCAAGCAAGCAAATTGAAGAACATCAAATTTTTGCCTACAATGGTGGTTTATTTAAAGCCGATGAAATTTTAGATACCATTAAAATTGACGATGCTGTTTTATTTAAGCATACAGAAAATTTAAGCAACTACGATTTTGCAAGTGAAGTTGACGTTAATATTTTAGGACATATTTTTGAAAATTCGTTAAATGAGTTAGATGAAATAAAAGCAGAATTAGAGGGTGAAGTAATTGATAAAACCAAAACCAAACGAAAAAAAGACGGTGTTTTTTACACGCCTAAATACATAACCAAGTACATAGTTGAAAACACGATTGGTAAATTATGCAACGAAAAGAAAATGGAGTTGCAACTAAACGAGGAAGATTACACAACTGATAAAAAAAGACAAAAGAAGACGTTGCAAGGCTTGATAGACAAGTTGCAACTATACCGAAACTGGTTATTGCAACTAACTATTTGCGACCCTGCTTGTGGAAGTGGTGCTTTCTTAAACCAAGCCTTAGATTTTTTAATTGAAGAACATAAGTACATTGACGAGTTGCAAGCTAAGTTATTTGGCGATACGTTTATTTTAAGTGACGTTGAAAACAGCATTTTAGAAAATAATTTGTTTGGTGTAGATTTAAACGAAGAAAGTGTAGAAATTGCAAAACTCTCCCTTTGGTTGCGAACAGCTCAACCTAACCGAAAATTAAACGATTTAAGCGGTAATATTAAATGTGGGAACTCTTTAATAGACGACCCTGAAATTGCGGGCGAAAAAGCGTTTAATTGGCAACAAGCGTTTCCAAAAGTATTTGAAAAAGGTGGTTTTGATGTGATTATTGGAAATCCACCTTATGTTCAACTACAAAGTATGGGTTCAGTTTCTGATGAATTGCAAAAAATGAACTATCAAACTTTTGAAAAAACAAGTGATTTGTATTGTTTG
This sequence comes from uncultured Flavobacterium sp., assembly GCA_964498595.1. Lineage (GTDB taxonomy): Bacteria > Bacteroidota > Bacteroidia > Flavobacteriales > Flavobacteriaceae > Flavobacterium. The sequence continues at coordinate 274 of CAZCIV010000223.1, read as the reverse complement.
TTTCATGAGTTAGGAAATATCATTTTAAAAGAAAACGGATTGTTAGGATTTATTACTTCTAATAAATGGTTAAGAGCAAACTATGGAAAATCATTAAGAAATTATCTTTTAGAAAACACACAACCTTTAGAGTTAATTGATTTAGGTTCTGGAATTTTTGATAGTGCAACAGTTGATTCTAATATTTTAATTTTTGAAAAAACAAGAAACAATAAAAAACCATTTATTGGCTTGGATATTTCCAAAGAAAAAATATTCATTGATTTTAATATTT
>CAZCIV010000222.1:0-4889 GCA_964498595.1 uncultured Flavobacterium sp. | reverse complement strand
TCATTTCTGCATACAACTATATTACTGGTGCTATATATTCAACGGTTGATATTGCGTGTACTTATTTTAGTTCTCAAAGTATTACCACAGATACAATAGTATGCAATAAAATTATTTGTCATGACATTGAAAGTCAATCAAAAACCAATTTTCAACCTTTACTTTTTGTTGATGGGCTAACGCTAAACCTGTCATATGATACCATTGATAATGACTATTATAACGGATTAGACTTGATGAATTATTTCAATACTCATAATACTAAATGTCTATTAGCACCTAATCAAAAACTCGTTATTTATTCAAAAAGTGGTTTAGCTTTATATTTTGCAAAGAATGACACGACGGGTTTCAAATATTTTAAAATTCCTAAATTAGGAAAAGTGCCGGATTCTATAAAAATAAGCAAATCATAGCTATAGCTTTCGCATTTATCCCAATATGTGTCAATACTTGAACCACTACTGCCGTTGATATATTGTTTATATTATTATATATTGGTCTCATCTGTTTCGGTATCGGTATGCTTAAGGGATAATATCTGTCTATGCATTTCTTGGCATGGATAACATTTCTACAGAGAGACCAAGAAACCACAAAAAACGTTTTACGGCTCGTCTTGTTTTAGGATATTTAATGAGTAATCCTTTTTGAACTATATAATCTATTTGAGTTTCTATCACTTGTAATTCTTCATCGGATAAATTATGGGCTGTTTTAAATATTTCTAATACCAGATTCTTTTTATTTTTCTTATATTTTTTCTTGATAAACATTTCAATCGCATTACAAACGCCTTCCGTCAGATCCTGTGATAGACGATAATGACTCAAACACTGAACTTCCCCGACTAGTTGTTCTTTGACTTTGTTAATTTTCTCGTTTTGTTGTAGAGGTTTTGATAACGTTAACATATATATATTATTGCTATATAGAATTTATTTTTTATCATGATAATACCTAAATTTATACAACTTTTTAAGATTATTCACAAATTATTCACAAATTACATTTTTTATGATGGATTTTTCTTCCACATATTAAACACAAATGAAATTTTTTATCTTTTAAATAATATATATGAGTTTAGCGGAATATACCAAAAGACAAAAATTAGATTCAAAAGTTTATTTGAACAATATAAAACGGTTTGTAGAGAATAACTTTGACATTCTACAACCTGAACAAATAGCAGAACGAGATCAAGCAAAAATACAAGGTTCTATTAAGTTTGATGTGAATGACGGAACAACTCCTATCGATGAATTAAAAAAACGTTTTGAGGAGCTATTGAAATTTTCTAAAATAGAACTTAAGCAAAAATTGAACAATTTAGATGACAATGATAATCTTATCACTGAATATATACTGAGAGGTTTAGACGATGGTCATATTATATTTTTAAATTCTGTTTTTGATGCATTTATTACAGAGTTATTTAGCCGACATAAAATTGTTCAGAAAGAAGTGTTTCTTGCAGAAGCCAAAAATTATTTAGAGCATAAATATAGTAAAGCGATTGAGCAACTACATGCGGCACCAACGACAGAACAATTTGATTTGTTAGAAAATTACATTGACAATCAAAACGAATTAAAACAATTTGAAAACCAATTGAAAAAAGAATCTGAAAATAAACTACAAGAAAAAGAAGCAAAAACTATAGAAGAATTAGAGAAAATAACACAATTACATGAAAATGAACAAAACGAAATTAAAAAAAAAGAAGAAGAAGAAAAACAAAAAGCGTTAAGAGAAGAAATGGAAAAACAAAAGCAAGAAAGAATAAAATTGATTGATGAACAAATTAACAAAAATATAACAGTGTTTTATACTGCTCAAGATAAATACAGAGTTATTATAGACCAAATTGATGAACAGTTTTCGTTTTTGAAATCAAAATTCCAAAGTATTGAAGATAAGATTGAAAACTTTAGTGTTGATGACAACAGAACTGAAGTCGCTGAATTACTTAGAGTTATTAAATATGGGACTAATGCTGAATATATTGGTTCTTTCTTTACAAAAACATTTTTCGGAGAAACAGTTGGTGCAAAGATGCAAAATTTAAAAGATTTAATACTGATAAAACTCAAAACAGAAACCATTGTTGATTTAATAAATTACATAAATTCAAATCCATCTTTTTTTAAAAATAAACAAGAGAAGGCACCTAGAAAACTGTTTGAAGGAACAGATATCTTTTTAAAAATTAAAGGAGATTTAGATTCAGGTTTTAGTATTATTGACAACAATGAATTGGTACAAAATAAACAAGAATTATCAAAAACATTGGGAGATATTGATGAACTTAAGCAACAAATAGATAGTGCACAAAACAGTTTTCAAAAAACACTTAAAAATTTAGATATTCTGAATGATACGGCAAATAAACTAGAATCAGGACAAGGAGACAAATACAAAAAAATTATTGCAACAAAAACTCTATTGAGATTAGTCGATACGAGTTATGAAGAAGATAGCGCAAATTTGATAAATAAAGGAAATAGAATTTTTCAAGATATTGATGATTTCGTTCGTGAGAATGCAAATAAGATTTCTTCAGCAGTAGTACCACAGAGCACAGCGGAAGCAGTTCCATCAGAGACAACGAAAGCAGAATCTACTATTAAAACTTCCGGAAAAGGTATGAAATCGCGATTCAAATTATCAAACGCCCAAAAACTCAAACAAGACTCAAGATATTACATTGATAAAAAGTTATTGGGTAAAAATATACTTAGTGTTAAATATGCATCTAATGGAAATATTCACCCTAAATTTAAACAAGTGTTTATATCCGATAATCTCAAATCCGTATTGAAAGATTATATTGATGATGACAAGGTTGAAGACGAAAATATGAAAAAATTACAAAAAGAAGAAAAAAGGCTATTGAGTAATATAATGGAATTAACTGGGGACGAAAAAGCAACTAAATATAAAGATAATGAATTTGATGAAGAATTTAAAATTTTACTCGGTGAAATTAGAGCTGGAAATGATAATCCCGATCTAAAGAAACAATTAAAAAAATATATTTTGGTTGCTCTACAAGAAGGAAAACTTTCCAAAAGTGTTGCATTTGATTTAATGTTAGAACTTAATTAATTTTAATATAATACAATAATAATGTCTCCGTATAATATATAATTATGTCTCAATGGATTCTTCACGTCAAACAATATGCACAAGCAAATGGTATTAGATATCATGAAGCTTTAAAAGATCCCAACTGTAAAATCTCCTACCATAAAAACAAACAAATTAAAGGGGGAAATATCTTTAAAAAACAAGTTAATAAACTCCAAAAATCTGCAAAAGTTGTCATGAATGTCATTAAAAGAGGTGATCTGAAAATTCAAAATTCTATGATGCCTCCTGTTATTACAAAAATTGTCAATACTTATGGCGATAGAGTTGTTATAGGTGCTACATTATACAAGCATAAAATCTCTGGTGCAATAACTGGGGCTTTGAATGTTCTGGGTAATCATTCTAATAACTATAAAGAACTACATCATCTAAGAATTTATTTTAACTTAGATAATGGACAAGAAATATTTATTGAAAAGAATGAACGGTTAAATGCTGGAAGAGGAAGTGAAAAACCAGGAAGTCAAAAAATGAAAATAGAGTCTGATGATTTACCACAAGGTTTAACATTCCGTGAAATTGTAGAAAATACTAAAACCTATATGGGGCCTAAATTTATCCCTTATTCATCATCTTCAAACAATTGTCAATATTTTATTATGGGTATATTACAAGCCAATAGATTCGGAAACGTTGAAAAATATAGAGAATTTATCAAAGAAGATACTGAGGAATATTTTAAAAATAGGGATGGATTGCGAAAAATAGCTAATACATTAACCGATTTAGGAGGTACTTTCAATGCAATACAAAACGGTGGAACTTTACAATCTAAAAAAATTGTAAAAAAATCTAAAAATAAAAAGACAAATGTACATTTAAAAGAAATCACAGATATAAATAAACAAATTTATGATATCCTTCATTCTTAATACTTTTCTAATAATTTACGAAGTTTAGTGTCATTTAGCTTTGTGTTTTCTTCAAAGTAATCAAGAAAATGTGATATAATATCTAATAATGAATAAGTTTTTTCAAACGAATGAACAATAATAAATAAACCCATCACATAATAACCACAAAGAATACTATTTAAATCTTGCATTATGAAATCACTAAAGAACACTTTATTTTTATATCTATATTTTAATTTTTGGGTTATATCATTTGGTGGTAATGCTCCATAAGGGTCAAAATAAAAAGCCATATCTTCTCTACATATTAAACCACACCAATGAGAACCTGATTCTCCTTCTTTATTTAAATTTACAAGGTAAAAGCCAATTTTTGGAATACTTTCTAATCCATCTCTCATTATTACTTTTATGGGAAATCCGTGAAATCGTGCTATTTGTAAAGCATCTATATTTGATAATTTTTTATGTGGAACAATCATTTATATATATAATATATTATTTATTTATTGTAGATTTAAAAAACTCACCAAATCTTAAAGCTGGTTTAATTGGTGTATTTAATGGATTATTTGCAGGTTCTACTTCTTTGACTTCATGAACTTTATCCCAAGCTAAATTTAAAGATTCCTTTGTTGGTATTTCAGTTTTATTTGTCGTTATTTCTATTTGTTTCATTTGTTCGATTTCAACATTATACAAATTTTTGTCATATATAGTAGATTGTTGAAAATGTATTATCTTATTTAATGGTGGATTACTATGTGTTTTTATTCCCATACTTCGATTAAATTTTGACATTGTTATTATATATTAGTATTATAAAAAATAAAAGACATTAAAACAAATAAAAGTAGTAAGCGGACAAACAATAATAAA
>CAZCIV010000221.1:2547-4916 GCA_964498595.1 uncultured Flavobacterium sp. | reverse complement strand
CTGGAAACTACGAACTTCAGTTGTGGTTTGATTAAAGATTTGAAAACACGATATTAGAAATAGCCGAATTATATAAAGTATCGGCGTTGTGGTTTGATTAAAGATTTGAAAACACGATATTAAAGAAAATATATCGAAGGGACATTAGTACGTTGTGGTTTGATTAAAGATTTGAAAACACGATATTGGCGCCTCCTTTATCGATTGACTATCAATAAATTATCGTGCTATTTGCAAATAAAAAATGCTTCTTTTTTGTAGTGATAAGGCAAAATTGAGGCATTTTTTGTTTTTGAAGGGACAGGTCATGAGGTGTTTGTAATGTGTATATTGGATTTAATAAATTAAATCGATAAAGGACAGGTCGCGACCTGTCCGTACGGGGGAAATTAGATTAGATTTTTTAAATTAGAATTTTATTTCTATTTTTGAATTTATATAAGCCATTATTTTAATAGTATAAGCCATGAAAAATCGCAAAAGAAATCGAATGAAAGGATTCGATTATTCAAGTAATAATTTGTATTTCGTTACGAATTGTGTGAAAAATAATTTGTGTTGTTTTGGAAATGTAATTTCCGATGCTACCGTAGGGACAGGTCGCGACCTGTCCGTACATCATTCCGAGAATCATCATTCCAAAAATCATCATTCCAAAAATCATCATTCCAAAAATCATCATTCGGAAAATCATCATTCCGAAAATCATCATTCCGAAAATCATCATTCTAAAAATCTTCAATCTCAAATTAATCCATTTGGAAATGTTGTTATGAAATTGAATTCGTTTGGTTTAATTGTAAAAAATCAAATAGAATGGTTAGAAAATCAATATCCTTATATTTCCATTCATAATTACGTTATTATGCCTAATCATTTTCATTTGATATTGGAAATTGATAGTTCAAAAGTGAATAAAAATGAGATTAAAATTAAATCATTATCAAGTTTAATGGGTGCTTTAAAAACGACTACTTCTAAACAAATTCGTGATTTTGGTTTTATTGATTTTGCCTGGCATCGTTCTTTTCATGATCATATTATTAGAAATGAAAAGGAATATGAGTTGATTTCAAATTACATAGATAGAAATCCTCAAAAATGGTTTGAGGATCGATTTTATTCTGGTCAATTAAAACAATTCTAATTGAGTAGGTTGCGGTTCTTTTGGCACTTCGGCTTTACCCCAAAAATTTGAAATATTTCCAAATTGTTTATCGGTTATTCTCAAAACACTAACTTTTCCAAGTGGAGGTAGCAAGTTGTGAATTCTTTTTTCGTGCACATCGGCACTTTCACTACTGGCACAATGACGTACATAAACCGAATATTGCATCATACTAAAACCATCTTTCAAAAGGTTATTTCTAAATCCCGAAGCGTTTCTTCGGTCTTTTTTGGTTTCGGTTGGTAAGTCAAAAAATACAAATAGCCACATGATTCGGTATCCATTTAGTTCCATAATTTGGGATATTTAATTTTTTTTCGTTCTCCTGTATAACATTGTTGTAAGGAACTTGCCGTTTTTTGTAGCGCTACCATTAACGGACTTTTTTCTTCCTTAAAATAAACCGTTCGGGTTAAGATTTGTAAAAGTTCGGCTTTGATTGCTGTATTCAATTCTTGTTCGGAATAGTTTTGCATGATTTCGGCTACTTTTTCATCTACAATTGGTCGAAAAGGTTCCATTATATCATCAGCCAAAGCAAAAGCATTATATTTACTTTTGTGATGTATTCCTAAGGTATTCAATAATCCACTTCCTGAAAGCGCTCTTGCAGTTGCAGCTCTTAATATGGCATAACCATAATTTAGGAAATTATTTGGATAATCTCCAAATCGTTCTCTTTTGAAGTTGTGTTCAAAAAAAGATTTCCAGTAAAAGTTAGCAGCTACTCCTTCCATGTTAGAGCTATCACCGCTTAATACTTTAGATGCTAAAAATTCAAAATTATTAGTTTTTAAAGTTATTTTTTGGAGTAATATTCCTTGGTTCGTAATTTTTTCTGTAATCGTTTGTTGCCAAAGTTGCTTTTTTAGTGGAGCACTCGCATTGATTTGATTTTTAAAAATTTCTTGTTGAATGTGATGGCTGTTGAGGTTTAAGAACATTCCATTTGGCAAATGGTTGGTGTTACAAATAATAACAGCTGTATTGTTATCAATTAATAAGTTTAAAGCAGGAATGCTCAAATATATTTCAGGATGATCTATAACTAAGTAGCCAATATCTTCGATAGGAATTGTACTTTCTCTTGTTTCGGTTTTAATTACAAGCTGTAGATTTTTAGTAGAAATTGAAGCTTTGTTTTCTAAGAGTATTGATTTTTTTAGCATTTTCTAGATATTTTAATTTAAAGTATTAAAAA
>CAZCIV010000221.1:1750-2537 GCA_964498595.1 uncultured Flavobacterium sp. | reverse complement strand
GTAATTAGATGCTTAATGACCTTTGAAATGCAAATAAAGCAGATGAAAGTTTCTTTTTTACTCTTTAAAAGAAGTACAAGTTTTAAAATCGTACGATAACTTTCAAATTATTTTGGTATCATTTTTGTATTTTTACCCATAATTCCAAGCTATGAAAACCAAAATATCTTTTTTCTTTCTTCTTTTCTCTTTGTTCTCATTCGGGCAAGTACCGCATTGTGGGTTTGATTTTACTTCGTATTTGGTGGTAAAAGCTCATGAAGAAGGAAAATCAGAGAATATTCCCGATTTAAAAATTACGTTGGTCAACGAAAAAGGAGAAGCAGTCATCAACGAGAATAATAAATACAGTTGGAAATACGGCAATCAATCTTTGGTTTTTACTAGAAATCATTTAATTAGCAAACCAAACGAATCTGAAAAATGGTTTTTCCCTTATGCTGGAGATACCTATTTACTTTCAGTAACCAATACCTTTCCTGCGGAAGAATTTTACATAAAGATTCAGGATACAAAAGGAAAGTTCAAAGAACAATTAGTCCAATTACAAGCGTTTAATATGTACATTTTATGTTCGAGTGAAAACGAACGACAAGCCAGAACTTTCGGACCAAGAAGTAATAATCCAATTGAAGTGATTTTGGTTAGAAAGTAATTGATTTCTTAGGCTATGAAAAAACTTTTTATTTATTTGGCTGTTGTATTTTTTGTTTTGTTTCTAATTTCAACTTTTAATTTTAATTCTGATAAAACTGAAACTATGAATTGGAATACCTTTCGAATTCAA
>CAZCIV010000221.1:0-1740 GCA_964498595.1 uncultured Flavobacterium sp. | reverse complement strand
ATTTTCAATTAAAGCGGTTTTACTTTTATTTTCATCAATTATTTTCATTATGATTCATTTTTTTAGAAAAAAGTAATTTTAAATGGCAAATTCTGTAGAAGTAAAATTTCAAGATCATTTCAAACTCAATGTTTTATTCAAAGATTATATTCTTTTTGAAAATTTGTTACTTGAAAATAATATAGACTTCTATCACAATAGTAATGAAAACTCGGACATTAGTGATGGAACTCTATTCTTTTTGTTAGATAAAGATAGGATTGTGATTGATAAAATCCTTATTGATAATGAAATAATTGCAAGGACCGAAACTATTATGATCTCCGATTTCAGAGAAGAGAGAAAAGTTCAAAAAATTCATTTTTTAGTTTACTTAATAATAATCTTAATTTTAGTTCTGATTATTTTAATTGGAGACTTTACTTAACTACTTCCACTTAATATTACACCCAATACTTGGTTTCTGCTCTGGATTAATTAATCGATTTATCACCAAACCATCAATAGCGCTTCTTAAATCAGAACCACTAAGCGGAATGCCGTTTGCTGGTCGGCTGTCGTCTAATTGTCCGCGGTAAACCAACTTATTTTGATTGTCAAAAAGATAAAAATCAGGCGTACAAGCGGCATCGTAGGCTTTGGCTACTTCTTGTGTTTCGTCATATAAATATGGGAATTCAAATCCGTTTTCAAAGGCAAATTCAGTCATTAATTCTGGGGCATCTTGCGGATATTTTACAACATCGTTACTCGAAATCGCCACAAAACCAATTCCTTGCACACGATAATCGTTCACAACACGAATAACTTCTTCCATCACATGATGCACAAACGGACAATGATTGCAAATGAACATGACAACTGCTCCTTTTTCCCCTTTACAATCAGCAAAAGTTTTAAAATCAGTAGCATTGGTATCTTTCAAATTGAAATCAGGAGCAATTGTGCCCAGAGGTAACATGTTGGAAGGAGTTTGAGCCATTTTGAATTTTGAATTTAGAAATTAGAATTTTGAATTTTGTACTTGAATTTGTTCTTGCACTTGCTAATTATACGCACCAAATCTTTTATTGTTACAAAATGCGGCAATACTTTTTTTTGGAATAGCATTTTCTTACTTTTGTACCACAACACAACACACTATGTATAAAATTTTCATTCGTCCGTTACTTTTCTGTTTCGATCCAGAAAAAGTGCATTATTTTACCTTTTCATTCATTCGTTTTCTGAATAAAATTCCAGGTTTTTCTTCTCTATTTCAATCGCTTTACGAAGTAAAAGATGCTCGTTTAGAACGTGAAGTTTTCGGAATTAAATTTAAAAATCCAGTGGGTTTAGCAGCAGGATTTGATAAAGATGCTAAGTTATATCAAGAATTATCGAATTTTGGTTTCGGATTTATTGAAATTGGGACCTTGACTCCAGTTGGACAAGAAGGAAATCCTAAAAAACGTTTGTTTCGCTTAAAAGAAGATAATGCGATTATCAACCGAATGGGGTTTAATAATGGTGGTGTAAAAGAAGCGGTTGAGCGATTAAAACAAAATAAAGGTGTTTTAATTGGAGGAAACATCGGGAAGAATAAAGTCACTCCAAACGAGGAGGCGGTTAAGGATTACGAAATCTGTTTTGAAGCTTTGTTTTCGTATGTCGATTATTTTGTGGTGAATGTGAGTTCGCCAAACACGCCAAATCTTCGCGAATTACAAGATAAAAAACCTTTAACAGAGTTATTGCAAA
>CAZCIV010000220.1:0-4919 GCA_964498595.1 uncultured Flavobacterium sp. | reverse complement strand
GAGTTCAAATAAAACAATAAGTTTTTATAATTCAAAAGATAAAACTTTTATTAATCAAAGTGATGAGCTGGATTATTTTATAAAAATCTTGAACAATGTTTTAATTGATATATATAATTTTAAAAAATCTTAATCTAATACGCACTTCATCTGCATACATGATTCTTTCCTTTGTATCGTTGAACAAATAAAACCAACATACTATGGAAACAGCTATTACCATTTTAGATCATTTACAGTTTGATTGTCCTACTGCGCAACAAAGAGTAGCTTTATTGGCTATGAGTGATTTTGTGAGTGATACAAACAAAGATGATTTCTATATTTTGTGTGGTGCGGCTGGAACAGGGAAGACCTCTATCACAACAGCTTTAATTGGTTATTTGAACGCTAAAGCGATTCATTATAAAATTGCAGCTCCAACAGGTAGAGCAGCACGAATTTTAGGGCGTAAATCTAAAACAGTTAATAGTACTATTCATTCGTTAATTTATAACGTACAAACAAACTCTGAAACGGGTGAAATTAAGTTTGTTTTAAAAGAAAATACAATAAAAGACAGAACAATTTTTATCATTGATGAAGCTTCTATGATAGCTTCAAATCAACAAAGTGAGGAGGGTAGTTTGTTTAAATCTGATAATTCATTATTAAAGGATTTGATTGATTTTGTTAAGAATGGAAACCCTCTGAATAAAATTATTTTTTTAGGAGACAAAAATCAATTACCTCCAGTTAATGAAACAGAATCTAAAGCCTTATCCAATGAATATTTACAGGCTAAATTTAATATTCAAGGGAAGTTTTATTTATTAACTGAGGTAAAAAGACAAGAAGATGGAAGTTTTATTTTAAAGAATGCTACAAATATTAGATTAGGAATAGAATCAAATGCTGAAAAAGTTACCTTGTTAGGTGTTGAAAAGAAAACAATTTCGCAAGCATCTACAGACTATGTTAATGAATATTTGTCTAATGGTTCCGATAGTATTATTTCAATTGGTGCTACTCATAAAATGAATAAAATGTTTAATGGTGTTGTTCGTGAAAAAATTTATGGATCGAGTGCAAAAGTAATTGAAGTAAATGATTTGTTACTTATTACAACTACATGGAAAAGAAATGATTATCAGCTTTATAGTGGTGATCATGTTATAGTTAGTGAAGTAAATCTTAATGCAATAGAAATGGTTGCGGGATTGCATTTTATACCTGTTAAGTTAGTTTCAAAAACACTTAAAGGTGCAGAAGAAATTATTGAAGATTATATTTTATTAGAAAGTATAATCCATCCAGAAGGATTACAGCTTGAACAAGAAAATCGTTTACGTCATGAGCGATTTTCAAAAAACAAAGTGTACAGAGAATCTCTTAATCCATCTGATGATAGATACGTAGGAGCTATAAGAGCAAGTTATGGTCATTCAATTACTTGTAACAAGGCACAAGGTGGTGAATGGGATAAGGTATTAATAAATTCTTTTTACATGCCTACTTTAAAGTATCAATATACAGCAGTAACAAGAGCAAAGTCAAATTTAGTCTTGTATTAAAATGAATTTTAATTTCTATATTTAGAAAGTCAAACAAATAAAAAAATATGATGAATCCAATACAATCCACCTCAATAAAAGAATTATCAAATGAAATCATTGAAAATATAACCAATGAACGCCCCAATAAAAATGTAATTCCAACAGGATTCAAGTATTTTGATGAAGAATTTGGTGGCTTATCGTTAGGTGAGTTGGTGGTTATTGGAGGTAGACCCGCTATGGGAAAAAGTTTATTTGTTGTGAATTTGGTTTCTAATATTTGTGAGCAAGAATCGATACTTTTTTTCTCTTTCGATTTAACACCTTCGGTTCTAAGTGCTCGCTTGTTGTCTGATAGAACAGGTGTTTCAGTGACCAAAATTATTCATAATCAATTAATCGATTCCGATAAAGCGTTGCTTAAAGATGCTGCCAAGACATTAGAGAAAAGCAAATTGTTTATCAGTGATGTTGGGGAAGCTAATGTAAATGAAACTATTCAAATTATTAAAGATCATGTTGCTGCTTACCAAACTAAAATAGTTGTAATTGATTATTTACAATTATTAGGAATTGGCAAGTACAATTCAGGTCGAGAAGCTGAAATTGGACATATTTGTAGAATGTTAAAAATGTGTGCTAAAGAATTGAATATCTGTATATTACTTTTAAGCCAGTTAAGTCGTGCAGTTGAAGTGAGAGGTAGTAGTAAGAAACCTCAATTGTCTGATTTACGCGATAGTGGTTCTATTGAACAAATTGCGGATAAAGTTTGGTTGTTGTATCGACCAGAATATTATATGATTGACGAATTAGATGATGTAGATAGAACTCCTACAGATTCATTAATGATGTTGTTTGTTGCAAAGAATAAAAATGGTAAAATAGGAACGAGTTATTTCAAGCGTGACTTACACTTTACTAGATTTACTTCTTTAAATAATTATTTTAAAAGTTTTGACATACATCCTCAACGTCTTTCAGAATTAGAAAATCCTTTTAATTTTAAAGATTTTGATACTAGTAGCGACGAAACACCTTTCTAAAACTAAGCCGTTGGAATAAATTTATGAAGTCAAACCTAAATATTAAAATGACTTAGAGGTTGTGTTCCGCAATCCATTCAATACTATTGTTAGGTACTAAAGATTACTAGTGAACAAAGTTCACTAGTATATTTCAAAGATAATAACCAACGGCTTTTATTCATTTAATATGACTTTAATAAATAAAATTCATACAAGATTAGCGGAGTATAATAGTTATTATTATGGTCCTTTTGAAGCTATTGAATTTAGATTTGAACAAACATTTTTTGTATCAAAATTACTTTCCCTTATTGAAATTTCTGATTTATGCTTGTTATTAAAAACCAGACTTTTTGATATTGAGCACGTAATTAACCAACCACAATATGAAACTTTTCAAATCCCAAAGAAAAGAGGAGGTAGTAGACTTATACAAACTCCAGAATCTCAATTAATGTTTATACAATCGAGATTAAATTTTTATTTACAAAATTATTATCATTTAATTCGTCCTGAATGTGTTCATGGGTTTGTAATAAATCCTAATAAAAACGAGAAAAAATGTAATATCGTTGAAAATGCAAAAATCCACGTTCAACAAAAATATGTTCTAAATCTTGACTTGAAGGATTTTTTTCCTTCAATACAAGCTTATCGTGTAAAAGAATTATTTTTATCTGATTATTTTAGATATACAGAACATATTGCTACTGCACTAACTTTGTTGGTTACATATGATGGAAAACTTCCAATTGGGGCACCAACTTCGCCAGTAATTTCTAATTTTATATGCTTGGAATTGGATGAAGCATTATCTATTTATTGTAAGAAAAATGAGATACGTTATTCTCGTTATGCCGATGATTTAACTTTTTCATCTAATCATTTTATTTCAAAAACAATAATAACGGATTTAGAGTATATAATTAATTCTTTCCAATTCAAATTGAACCCCCAAAAAACACGAATAAAATCTAAAAACAGAAAGCAAACGGTTACAGGGCTTGTAGTGAATGAAAAAGTAAATGTAGATCGTAAAATGATTAAAATGGTTCGGGCTATGTTGCATGATACCTTACAAAAAGGTATTTCAAAAGCTACTAAAAATCATTTTAAAAGTAAAAATGAAATTAGAAATACTAGTGAAACTTATTTTTTGAATCGTTTAGAAGGCTATATAAATTTTATTGCTCAAGTTCGCGGTCATGATGATCCTATTGTTCTTAAGTTTAAGTATCACTATAAAATGATATTTCAATTGGCATAATAACTTGGAAGATAAAATATGCTGTTATTAGCATATCTGTTAATTAAATTTTAAATCAAATAAAATTCTTATGAACTTAAAAGCTAAATTAATTCAATTACTCCCTTTACAAACTGGAATGGGAAAAAATGGTCAGTGGCGAAAACAAGATATTATTGTGGAAACTGATGGACAATATCCTAAAAAAATATGTATAAGTATATGGGGAGATAAAATCAATGAAAAGCAATTGAAAATAGGCAATCTATTAGAAATTGATTTTGATTTGGAAAGTAGAGAATTTAATGGTAAATGGTATACCGATATTAGAGCGTGGAAAATTGTTTCTGAAGATGATAAAATAACATTTACCATAAATGAAGATTTGCCTTCTGATGAAGAACCAAAAGATAACGATGATTTACCGTTTTAAAAACTATAATAATTTATGGGTAATATAGTAGCAACAAAATGCAGAACTTGTGGTTTTACTAATGAATTCAGTTTAGGTGGTGGTAGGTATAGTTATAAAACTTACTGCCCAGTACCAGCCATCAATAAAGAAACATTAGAATTCGAAAACATAAACCTTTACGAGCACAAAAACTCTGACAAATATCTTTTCTATTCAGATCATGAATTAAAAGGAATAAATACTAATGATAAAACATTTAGTAATTTCAATTTATACTTCAATGAGGAAGGAAATTACTGTCCGAGTTGTAAAAATAAAACCTTAGCTTTTAGAATTACTATGTATACAGATTAAATTATTAAATTGTATTTAAAGAGGAAATTAACATTAAATGAAAATCATCAAAACGAATAAAAAAGCTAAAAACCAATCCATTAAAACATATAAGTTGCACCAACTCGATTGGTTGGAATATATTTCTATTGGATTGTGTTTGTGGTTTTTGTTTTATCCAAAGCCTTATGAATATTTGTTGATAGGGTTATTATTACTGCCTTTTGTTGGAATGTTTTTGAATGGGTTAAACAAACCCAGTATTGCTTCGTTGGTAGAAATTGACCGCGATTCGAAAGATGAGTACGATGTAGCGGATTTTATTGATTTACCTGCTTGGGCTATTGTAGTTCGGACTTTGT
>CAZCIV010000219.1:0-4932 GCA_964498595.1 uncultured Flavobacterium sp. | reverse complement strand
CCTTATATTAAGTTGAATGAATTTGCGCATTTAAAAGTAAATTACATCAACAAATTCGGAGCTTTTTTAGATTGGGGATTAGAGAAAGATTTATTTGTTCCGTTTAAAGAGCAAGCGCGTCCTATGGAAGAAGGTAAACGTTATTTGGTTTACATGCATTTGGATGAAAAAACAAATCGATTAGTAGCTTCTAGTAAAACCAATCAGTTTTTGAGTAATGAAAATTTAGACTTACAACGTAACGAAGAAGTAGATATTTTAATTTCGCACATTACCGAAGGCGGAATCAATTGTATCATCAATCAAAAACACAAAGGTTTAGCTTACAAAAACGAAGTGTATGATGATGTAAAACCTGGAATGAAAACAAAAGGCTACATCAAAAACATTCGTCCTGATGGGAAAATTGACGTTATGCTTCGTAAAGTTGGAGTAGAGGCAATCGAACCTTCTTCGCAAATAATTTTAGACGAATTAAAAGCCAATCGTGGTTTCTTACGATTAACCGATAATTCCCATCCAGAAGATATTAAAACGGTATTGAAAATGAGTAAAAAGAATTTCAAAAAAGCCGTTGGAAATTTATATAAACAAAAACTTATCGAAATCAAAGAAGACGGGATTTATTTGGTTTAGTATGGCAACAAAGAATAAAATATATCTTTTACTTAGTATTGTTGTTTTAGTAATGATATTCGTTGCTATTTTCCAAAATTTTGAAACCATTCATTTTATCGGTTTTGAAACCGAAATTATCTGGATTCCGATTTGGATAGGTGTTGTAATTTTACCTCTTTTAAACTTATATGAAATTGCAGTAAATACTGAGGGTTATAACAAGTATTATTGGTTCGCGCTTTTAATCAATTTAATTTCTATTTTCTTTATTTTGAGATATTTTGAAATAGAGTTGCTTTCCTAAACTTTTCCTAAATTAGTATTTTGTATTCTTTTTATTATTACATTTGTATATACAAATATTAATTTATGAATCGCAAGAATTTCATAACTTTACTTTCAGGAGGAATCGCTATGGCAAGTATACAACCGTTTTATGATTGGACAAAAGGATTAGGAGAAGAAGTGGAGAAGATGCCCGTTTTATTCATCGGACATGGTTCGCCTATGAATGCTATTGAAGACAATGAGTTTTCAAAACGTTGGCAGCAAATGGGAAAAGAAATCCCAATACCCAAAGCCGTTGTAGTGGTTTCAGCGCACTGGTTAACAAAAGGTACAATGGTTACGGCAATGCCAAATCCAAAAACGATTCACGATTTTGGTGGTTTTCCACAAGCGTTATTTGATGTGCAATATCCTGCTCCGGGAAGTCCAGAATTGGCAACTGAAATCCAAAAATTAATTACAAATCCAGCTGTGGAATTAGATCACGATTGGGGATTAGATCACGGTACTTGGTCGGTAGTGAAACACATGTATCCTGATGCGGATATTCCGGTTTTACAATTGAGTATTGATTATTACAAACCTGCTGCTTATCATTATGAATTAGCAAAACAATTATTAGCACTTCGTAAAAAAGGCGTTTTAATTATCGGAAGTGGTAATATGGTGCATAATTTACGAATGGTAGCTTGGGATAAACTTAGCGAACCTGAATACGGATTTGATTGGGCTTTAGAAATGAATGATATCTTTAAAAATAAAATCTCAAACGGCTTTCATAAAGAGTTAATTCAATATGAAAAACTTCATAAAGCAGCTACTTTAGCGATACCAACACCCGACCATTATTATCCTTTGTTGTACATTTTAGCACTTCAAACCGATAATGATAAAGTGGAATTCTTTAATGATAAAGCGGTTGGAGGTTCGTTAACGATGACTTCAGTGAAAATAGGCTAATTACTCACCTTCTTCCGCATTAAACTTAAACGGATAATCGCCAAATTTTGGCGCTAAACGTTTTGTTTGGTATGTTTTACGAGTAAATTTGTTTGAAATAGCAATGATAGTTACAGAATCTTTATGAAGTGTAACTAAAGAAGAAGTGTTTCCATGCCACCAACCGTTGTGAAAGAAGTATTGTTGACCCGTTTCAAATTCTAACATTCGGATTCCTAAACCGTAGTTTTTGGTTCCTTTTCTTTCATAACTGTAGCCTTTGTACATTTCTTCCTTCATTTTAGCGCTCAAGAATCTATCAGAATATAGCGCCAAATCAAATTTCAGTAAATCACGTGGAGTAGAATAGATGTTTTTATCGCCATACACTTGGTCTAAAAATTCAAAAGCCAAACGCAAATAATTATTTTTATACGATTGACTCACTTCATCTTTCTTGTTTAAATCGTCGAAAACAAACGTATTTTTCATTCCTAGAGGATCAAAAATTATTTCCTGAAGCACTTTTGGATACGTTTTGTTGGTCACTTTTTCAATGATTAAAGCCAATAAAGCATAATTTGTATTGCAATAGCCAAAACGGGTTCCTGGTTTTGATTCTAATCCAATATCTTTGGTAGCTAACAACGTTAATACATCTTGATTGGTCAGTGTTTTTTTCTTATCCCAAACACCTTTATCGTCAGTGAAATAGGCATAATTTCTCAAACCACTTCGGTGATTTAATAACATTCTAACCGTTGTTTCTTCGTAAGGAAATTCAGGTAATATGGATTTTACAGGATCGTCTAATTTAAGTTTCTTTTGGTCTACTAATTTCAAAACGGTAACCGCTGTAATCACTTTACTTACCGAGGCAATATGTAAAGGAGTATCTTGTTTTATAGAATCGCCTTTTTCTTTGTAGGCATAGCCACTGTAATTTTCATATAAGATTTCACCATTTTTAGCTACCAAAAACGAACCACTGAAATCTTTGGCATTGAATTTTTTATCGTAAAAGGCCTCCATTTCATTCCCCATTCTTTTTTTATAAATGGTAGTTAAAGGCGTAAAGTTTACAGCATATTCTGAAACATTACCTTCATTATCTTTTAAGGTAGATTCGTTGTTTTCGTCGGGTTTATTTTGGCAATTAAAAAGTAGTAAACTTAAACTTACAAGTACTATTTTATTCAACATAAGGCGTATTCTTAAACGTAATATTGGGATTTAGGCGTTGCAATGTAGCAATAAATTCTTCTTGTTTTTCAGGGGAAATGTAAATATCATCATATTTATTATAAGTAATGATTAAACCTATATGACTCAATGCTGGTTTCCAAAGAGTTGGCACATAAATTCCTTTGTGATATTCAATTTTATTGATTGAAGAAATATCTATTTTACCATAAAAAGGACCCGATTTCCAATGTAAATATGAGTTTTCAATTTTATAATAGGTACTTTTAAAAAGCCATATAATAAAAATTATCACTAAAAAATGTATAGAAAATAACACAACAAAAGGCTTATAAGAATCTTCAAAAAGAGCAGGAGTTGTTAGTAGTAATAAAAATAATATTACACCCACATAAATATATTTATTCAATTTACTTACTGCCGATTTGAAAATCATATTACAATCCTAATTTTTTCTTAGTTTCTTTAGAAATTCCATCTTTGTGCACCATAACCGAAATGGCTTTTAATTTCATGTAAGGAACACTCATATACACATAACCGCCATTTGCCACTCTTTTTTCATCGCTTCCCCAAGAGTTTTTTACTTTGTAATACACATTTCCTTTTTGGTCTTTTACAGTACCCACAATGTGCATTAAATGATCATCCGTTGTTGTTAAATTTTCAAATTCTTGTTGGCGGAATTCAGGTGTGATTTTCTTTTCTACAACAATTTCAGCTAAGCCTGTTTTGGTATCTTCATCTTTTTCAGGTACAAATGCAATTCCATATTTTCCAGAGAAAGTTGGTTCTGAAACATCACAATCTAAAGAAAGCGAGTAACCATTAGCCAAAGCGTTGTCAATATTAGCAATAAATTCATCTAACGGTAAATTATACATGCTTCCGTTTGAAAAGTTATCAGGAATGTTCAAAATGAAGGGTTTGTAATTCGCTTCATGTGTGAACGAAGTCAAAGTCAAATAATTTTCTGGTTTGATTTTAGCAAATTCAGCAAATGATTTCGGCGTATAATTTTTGCCTTCGTATTCAAATTTAGTTGGAATACTTCCCAAATAAATATCCAAAACGGCACTAATCGCCTGTTTCCAATTTGGAGATAATTTTTTAGCAGGATTCTCAACATACGTTTTCAACATGGCTTCCAAAACCGCAACCATTTCGGCGTGATTATGCTTTGTTGAGTTGTCATCTAATCCATCATAAATACTATTAGGAACTAAACCATATTTTGCCACACTGTTAATTACATCATGAGCCAAAGCACCTTCACTAAAATTAGCTTTTCCTTGACGTAGAACATAATTTTCTGCTTTTAACGGATACGTAGTTCTTGCTTGATACATTTCAGAAAGATCTATTTTCTTACCTGTTAAGCGAATAATTTCCGATTCTAAAAACGACGAAGTAGAGAAACTCCAACACGTTCCCGTGATATCTTGAGAGATGACAGGCAAACATTCTAGATCATTAACTTTCTGAAATTCATAGTTTTGAGCCGAAGCTGTAAAAAAGGATGCGCTTACTAGTAATCCAATATATAATTTTTTCATATGACTTATTGATTTGAACTTGCAATATAATGCAAAAAATGAATTATTTTTACCAAAACAAATACAAAAATCAAGATCAAGAACAAGTTCAAAATCAAATTCAAAATCAAATTCAAAAATCAAGTTTAATCTTAAATAGTTTAATCAAAAAATAATGGAATTAAATGAACCAACGGAAAGAATATTTAATTTAGATGAGAGATTAGTAAGATTTGCAGGTGAATCAATTTTCTTTGTTAGAAAATTAGCAAAAGCTTATGAACTTGAATATTATAAAAATCAATTAATTCGATCTTCAGGAAGTGCTTCTTTAAATTATGGTGAATCT
>CAZCIV010000218.1:0-4965 GCA_964498595.1 uncultured Flavobacterium sp. | reverse complement strand
ATTTATGAAAATATTCTAGAGAATCCTTTTGATTTTACCGTTAAAGAATATATTAATGTTGATTATGATAAACTTCCTTTTTGCGATAGTAAATCAGATCTTGAAGATAGATGGAGAAAACAATTAAAATTATCAGCTTTATCTTCTATTACTGATAAACAAAAACTGGAAGAAGATAAAAAGAAAGATGATTCTAAATATGAAGTTAAATCATTTGAAACTTTAGAGAAAGAAGTTCGTGAAAGCTCCTTAAAATCTTTGAATGAGTATTTTGATTTTGTTGAGAAAGAATTAGATAGAGATGACTGGTTTGCTATATTTTTAAATTCAATAGTAGAACGATTTGATCCTCATACTTTTTATTTTTCACCAGATGATAAAGAAAAATTTGATGTAAGTATGAGCGGTACTTTTCAAGGAATTGGAGCTCGTTTGCAAAAGAAAAATGATGCAGTTGAGGTTTCAGAATTGATTTCTGGAGGTCCGGCTTGGAGAGGAAAAGAATTAGAAGCAGGAGATTTAATATTAAAAGTAGGTCAAGGTAAAGAAGAACCATTGGATATAGCTGGTATGCGTTTAGATGATGTGGTAAAAAAAATCAAAGGGCCAAAGGGTACTGAAGTTCGTTTAACGGTTAAAAAAGTTGATGGCACTATCAAAGTTATTTCAATAATTCGAGATGAAGTTGAAACAGAAGAAACATTTGCAAAATCAAGTATAGTAGAAAAGGGAGGTAAAAAATATGGTGTTATTTACTTGCCTAAGTTTTATATTAGTTTTGAAAATAAAGAAAACCGTGATGCTTTCAAAGATGTTGCTGCTGAGATTGAAAAATTAAAAGCCCAAAATATAGAAGGACTTATCATGGATTTGCGAGATAATGGAGGAGGTTCATTGGAAACTGTAGTTAAAATGGTTGGCTTATTTATTCCAGAAGGTCCTATTGTTCAAGTAAAAGCACCTGGAAGAAATCCTGAAGTTTTGCCTGACAAAGATTCAAGAGTTCAATATGATGGTCCATTAGTGGTGATGATTAATAATTTTTCTGCTTCAGCGTCTGAAATTTTTGCTGCTGCGATTCAAGATTATAAAAGAGGTATTGTTGTGGGGAGTAAACATTCTTATGGTAAAGGAACCGTTCAAAATGTAATAGATTTGAATCAGTTTATCAGAGGGAATTCTTATGGTGATTTAGGAGCATTAAAAACTACTATTCAAAAATTTTATAGAATTAATGGAGGTTCTACACAACGAGAAGGAGTAAAAAGTGATATTGTGTTTCCTGATCGTTTTTCATATTTAGATATGGGTGAACGTGATGAAGAAAGTGCCTTACCATGGGATAAAATTGAACCTGCAAAATACCAACCATTAAGTGTTAATTATGATAATGTAATTGCAAATAGCAGGAAGAGAATTGCATCTAATCCTACATTTAATTTAATTAATGAGAACGCTAAATGGATTTTTGAACGTAAAGATGAAAATGATTTTAGTTTAAACTTAATTGATTTTAAGCATGAATTAGAAGTTACGGATGTTAAAATTAAAAAATTTAAGCAGATATCAGATTATAAAAATCAATATGTGTTTTATTCATTGCCTGATGAGGTTGCCTTGTTTGAAAAAGATACCTTATTAAAACAAAAAAGGGAACGTTGGCATGAAGAGCTGCAAAAAGATATTTATCTTGAAGAGACATTAAATGTTATATCAGATATGAAAACTTTAACTAAAGGAAAAGGTTTTTACCAAAAGTTAAGTATGAATTAATTAATAAATAAAAGCCCCAATTGGGGCTTTTATTATATATATAGAAAACCTTAAAATTAGTTTCTAAATTACCATTCATTAACTTTATTTGCATCAAGCTTAATAAAGATAAAAAGTAAAATTGTAAATGCCCATAAACTCGAACCTCCATAAGAGAAAAAAGGAAGAGGTACACCAATTGTTGGGAATAACTTTATCAACATGGCTATATTTACAAAGAAGTGAGTAAATAAATAAGAGGCAACACAATAGCCATATACTCTACTAAATTTTGTTTTCTGGTTTTCAGCTAAATAGATTATTCTTAAAAATAATGAAACAAATAAAAGAATTACAATCGTGCTTCCTGCAAAACCCCATTCTTCTCCTACGGTTGTAAAAATATAGTCGGTATGTTGTTCGGGAACAAATCCTCCTTTTGTTTGAGTTCCTTCTAAATATCCTTTTCCTATTAGGCCTCCAGAACCAATTGCAATCATTGATTGATTAAGGTTATATCCTTCATTTTTAATGTCTACATTATCACCAATTAGCACATTAATTCGATCTTTTTGATGAGGCTCTAAAACCCTGTCATAAACATAACTAACTGAGAATGCATATCCAGCCATTACTAAAAATAACAATCCATAAACTATAGGATTTCTAGAAATACTTCTATTAAATATATAATGAATTATCATTATTATAAAAATAACTGCAATTAAGTACACAGGCTGGATTACTAATGCTAAAAAGAATAATGCGATGGCAATAATGCCTGAAAAAAAATACCAACTAGGTAATCCTTCTCTGTTTAAAACAAAAATAAGTGAAATGAAAATCATTGCACTTCCTGCATCGGGTTGCATCAAAATTAATAGTACTGGAAGTCCAATGATTGCTAACCCAACTATTTGATGTTTCGTATATTTTAAGTTAATTTGAGAATAGCTTAAGTATTTTGCAAGTAATAAGGCAGTAGCGGTTTTTACAAATTCAGAAGGCTGAAACCCAAATCCGCCAAATTGATACCAATTGGTTTGTCCTTTTTTGGTTACTCCAAATGCAAATAATCCTAACAAAAGAATTATACCAATTCCATAAAACACAAATGATAGTCGTTCAAAAATTTTGGCATCGGTAAATAGGATTATCAAAATCAAAGGAATGGTAAGTCCAATAAAAAGCATTTGACGTCCATAAATTTGAGTGATGTCAAAGATTGAAGTCTCTTCTAAAGGCAATGATGCTGAATAAATTGTCATCCAGCCCATTATCACTAAAACAATGTAAAGTAATATTGAGATGTAATCTATTCTATTTCCTATGCTTTGATTTTTCATTAGGCTTGCTCTTCTTCTTTTTTTGCTTCTCCAATTTCAATTTTTGTTTTTTCTATTGAATCTTGAACTTTTGTTGGTTCTGTTCTTCTTTGGAAAATGATATTTTCTATTTTTTGATATTCTGCTTGAAGACTTCCATTTAGCATTCTTGTTTCTAAATCTTTTCTAGAAATTGTTCCATTAATATATTTCTCTAACATTAATGTAGCAATTGGACCAGCCCATGTGGCACCATAACCCGAATTTTCAATAAATACTGCTAAAGCAATTTTAGGATTATCTCTTGGTGCAAAAGCCACAAAAATAGAGTGGTCTTTTAATTGATAAGTCTTACCAGCAACTCTAATTTTGTTTTCCGCCGTTCCAGTCTTACCACAAATTTTAATTCCCTCTACCCTAAATCCTGCTGCTGTTCCATAATTATAAACGTCTTCTAAGCCTTGTATTACCGGTTCATAATATTGTTTGTCGATAGTTGTATAATGTTTGGTCACAAACTTCTTGTCGAGTTTTTGGTCTTTGATGTTTTTAACGATATGAGGTGTGAAATAATAGCCTCTGTTAGCAACTGCTGCCATCATATTAGCAAGTTGAATAGGAGAGGTTAATACTTCACCTTGTCCAATTGCATTCGAAATTATATAAGAGCTTCTAATTTTGGCACCGTTATACCATTTTTTATACATTTTAGAAGAAGGGACTAATCCTTTACTTCCAATTGGCATATCGGTTCCTAAAAATTGTCCTAATCCAAAACTTTTTACATGGTTTGCCCAGTTGTCTACGCTATAATACGAATCTTTATATTTTTCAATGGTTCTTTTATAAGTGTTTCCAAAGTAGCTATTACAAGATTTGTAAATTCCATTGTTTAATTGTAATGTGTGCAAGCCACAGTGGCACCCCATAAATCTTCCAAAATTTGCTCCATGATTACAATAAAAAGTACTTTGCTCATCGATTACTTCTTCTTGTAATCCAATTAGACCAGTAATAATTTTAAATGGAGATCCTGGAGGATATGCTGCCTGGAGTCCTCTGTCATAAAGTGGTTTAGCAATGGAATCATTATATAAAGCAGTATAATTTTTAGAACGTTGTCTTCCTACAAGCAATGCTGGGTCGTAAGTTGGAGCTGAAACTAAAGCTAAAATTTCACCTGTTTTAGGTTCAATAGCGACTATTCCACCTCTCTTGTTGACCATTAATTCGGTTCCATATTTTTGAAGCTCGTAATCAATAGTTAAGGTCAAATCTTTTCCTTGTTGTGCTATGGTATCAAATTCTCCATTTTTATAAGGACCAATAATTTTGTTGTGTTTGTCGCGAAGTAAATATTTAACTCCTTTTATACCTCTTAATGCTTCTTCATATTGTTGCTCAACCCCTTGTTTTCCAATTAAGTCACCGCTATTGTAGTATTTGTTTTTCTTTAATATACCTTCATTTACCTGAGTGATAAATCCAAAAATATTTGCGCCAAAGTCTACTTGATAATCCCGTAGAGAACGTCTCTGTGTGTAAAAACCTTCAAATTTTCTTTCTTTTTCTTGGAATGCTGCATATTCTATTTTGTTTAATTGGGATAAAAAAACAGAAGGCAGCATAGGACTATATACTTTAGCTTTTTCTACTTTTTTTATAAAATCAGCTTTTGTAATATGAAGTAATGAACAAAACTCGGTAGTGTCAATATCTTTGATTTCTCTTGGAACCACCATAATATCATATGATGGTTGATTAGCTACTAATAATTTACCATTTCTATCATAAATATAACCTCGCTCCGGAAAGTCGAACACCTTTTTAATGGCATTGTTTTCGGATTTCAGTTTTAAAGTTTCATCAATTACCTGAAGGTAAAAAA
>CAZCIV010000217.1:0-4974 GCA_964498595.1 uncultured Flavobacterium sp. | reverse complement strand
ACGATCCAAAAGCCTTTGATGGAACCGATGTAATGGATGCCAAATATGCAGAACGTAGTTTACAAATTGCGAGCGAAATGTATTTTGTGTTTTCTCAAATAAAATAAATAGAAATGAAAAAAAGATTAGGATTTTTAGACCGTTATTTAACACTTTGGATTTTCTTAGCGATGCTAATTGGAGTAGGAATAGGCTATTTTATTCCAAATTCAGCTAATTTCATCAATTCTTTTTCATCAGGTACAACAAATATCCCATTAGCAATTGGTTTGATACTAATGATGTATCCACCGCTTACTAAAATCGATTTTTCAAAAGTACCTCAAATGTTCAAAAAGGCAAAGTTATTATTGGCATCACTATTTATTACGTGGATTGTTGGACCGTTTTTAATGTTTTTATTAGCAACTTTCTTCTTGAAAGAGTATCCTGAATATATGACAGGATTAATCATAATAGGGATTGCGCCTTGTATCGCTATGGTAATCGTTTGGAATGAATTAGCTGAAGGAAACCGTGAATTAACTGCTGGTTTAATTGGAATTAACAGTTTGCTACAAGTATTTTTCTTTAGTTTGTATGCGTATTTTTATTTAAAGATAATGTTGCCATTGTTTGGTATTCAAGGATTAGAATTAAATATTACCATTGCTGAAATTGCGCAAACCGTTGGGATTTATTTAGGAATTCCCTTTGCATTAGCAGTCATAAGCCGATTTGCAATAAAAAAGTACATTGGAGATAAGTTTTTCAATCAAAAATTCATTCCTTTTGTATCGCCAATAACTTTGATTGCATTGCTATTTACGATTGTAGTAATGTTCAGTTTAAAAGGCGAAATGATTGTCGATTTACCAATGGATGTAGTTCGGGTTGCTATTCCATTAGTGATTTTCTTTGCAATAATGTTTTTCTTGATGTTTTTTGTAGCCAAGAAAATTGGTGCCGATTATAGAGATGCTACAGCATTATCTTTTACTGCTTCAGGTAATAATTTTGAACTAGCCATTGCAGTTTCCATCGGCGTATTCGGAATCAATAGCGGTCAAGCCTTTGCCGGCGTTATCGGACCATTAGTAGAAGTTCCTGCTTTAATAATTTTAGTAAATGTGGCTTTTTGGTTAAGAAAGAAATATTTTAATTAAGAGAATCTTTGTGAAATTTTCTGAATTTAAATTCAAACTCTTTCTGATATTCATATTCTAATGTTGCATCTGATGGAAAAATAACTATTTTGATTTCAGGATTTTTCTCTTTTAACCATTTTATATATTCTATTGTATTTTTATTTTCAACAGAAGGAAATGATTTCTTTCCATAGGAATATTTTATACAATCAGTATTACTTTTATTGGTTCTAATAAAATGATATTCAATTATTTCAGAATAACTTAGTGTTTCAATTTTATTTGAGTAACTATATTTGATTTCAATTTTATCATCTAAAAGATAAATATCAAAAACACTTGCTCTAGTTTTTATGATTGAATAAATAAGAATAGCTAAAGAGAAAAGAAGGCTTGTAACAAATACGAATAAGTTATATTTTACATAGATAATTTTTAAAATCACCATTAATATTAATACCAATAAAAAAGGTAAAAATATTTCTAAGGAATTTTGTGAGTGATATTTTTTCATCTGATAAATAAATACGCCCTATTGAGAGCGTATTTCCATTTACTCTTTAATAACCTTAATCGTTTTTTGTTGGGAATCATTTTCAAGTACAACCAAATAAATGCCACTTTCTAAATTTGAAAAATCCAATGTATTGGTACTAGAATTTTCAAAAGATTTTGTATCGATTAATTGACCTAAAACGCTATAAACACTTACTTTTGTTAATTGAATATGGTTCAAATATAAAATATCTTTAACTGGATTTGGATAAAAAACAAATGTCTCAAAACTAGTATCATCAGCACTTAAAGTAGTGGTGATATTGAATTGGTAAGGTGTTGTATAATTCGTATTAGTTGGACTCGTGCTTGTAAGTTTTAAATAGTAATCTCCAGGCGCTAGCGTTCTTGTAAAACTAATTGTAGCACCACTATTATTTTGTGATGCTCCTACAGCAGTTCCTGCCGAATTTAAAATGGTACCGTTCATAGCTGAAGTTACAATACTGCTTACATTTACTATCGCATTTACATTATCCGTTACTGTAAATTTAAAATAATCATTGTCTGCACCTGTTGGATTTTGAACCGTTGTGTAGCCTATATAGTTTTTATTTGTTTGAATTCCATAAGCTAATTCTTTGAAATTTGGTTCGTCTAAACCTTGCATCATTTGGTATGGATAGCCTGGTAATTCTGTATGATTTTCAATTAAGTCATATCCAGAATTAAAATAGAATAATTTGGCAGGATAAGTCAATTCGGTTAAATAAGTATTCATGTTGGAAGACGGTTCAGGAACCACACCATCAGTAGTAATATTACTTCCAAAAGCATTCGTAATTCTACCGATTACACATGAAAAGTCGATGAAATGATCAATTGATTTTTGGTTCAATCCTTGAATGTTTTCTCCTACAATACCATTACAATTGATATCAGAATTGTAAAAATCAGGTGTATATGAGTTATCATTCATACTTGAACTATTTTGTACTTCTAAACCTCCAAATAGGTAATGCCCAGGTTCACCGCTATAATAATAAGTGGTTTTTAAGTCTCTAATGGCTTCAGAACTTACATCAGTTCCCGTCATAAAGGCTAATATGTTATCACTTGCATTACTACCACCATGAGGAGTACCTAATGTTAATAATTTCGCTACATGATGTTGGTTATCGGCTTGCCAATTTTCGCTGTTTTGAATGTATTCTCTTGATGCTAATCCGCCCATGCTGTGTCCCACTAATATAACTTTATCTTTTCCAGTTACTTCCATAACTCTTTGAACAGCCACTTTAACAGCTGTACCTTGTTTTGCTATTGCAGATTGATTACTTAGTACCGTTGTACCAACAGCTCCATTTGGATTTACATCAAAATTCACATAAAAATAATCAGCATCTTGAATTAGTGATTCAAAAGCAGTAATATCAGCCCCAGCAGTTGGGTAGAAATTTTTATTTGTTGTAGTATTATTATTGTCAGCATTTAGACAAAAATCGAATCGGCCACCAAACGTAAATCCATATTGTGTATCATAATAATCGGTGGAAGTGTTCCAAGTTTCAGAACTAGAATTCAAACCATGAATAAAAATAATAGGGTAGGGAAGTTTGCTTACAAACGTTCTATTCGTAGTATTTTGAACAGGAGTTTTTAATGGGAAAATACTATCGTTACGAAATTCAAAATATTCGAAATCAGTTGGTCTAGGTTTAAATTGATTTTGGGAAAATCCTAAGGTAGAAATGAATAATATAGAAATGGATATAAAAGAAGTAATTTTATTCATGCACATTATTTTATAGGGATTAATTGTGCAATATATAAAATATGTGTTAAATTTTATATAACTATTTAATTCTTGTAAAAAAGTAGTTAAAATTAATAAAGCTCTTAAGTAGAGCTTTATTAATTATTTGTCAATCGAACCTAAAACGCGCTTCATAAAATCATTTAAAGCGGTTTTTTTGTCCTTTCCGTCTTTAATCATTTGATTTACTTCTAAAGCTCCGTACATATTTGAAATAAGTTCGGCAATAACATCTAATTCTTCATCCTTTAAAGAAGAAACTTCACAAAGATTTTCTAAAACTTCAATAGTTTCTACTAAATAATCTTGGTCGTTGTCTTCAATAAATTGGGTTAACTGTTTTATAATAGGTAATTTCATAGTATTAGATTTTAGATTTTCAGATATTAAATTTTCAGACATCCGAATATCTAATATCCGAAAATCAAATTATCTTTACAGTACTTCATTAACCAATTCAGCTAAAATTTCAGCTTTGTTAGTTTGGGTTTGATTTACCAAAACACCATTTTTAAAAGTAGCAAATGTAGGTAAATTGTCAACTTTTGCTAATTTTCTAGATTCTGGAAATTTTTCTGCATCCACCATTACAAAAGGAATTGCTTCATTTTGAGAGGCAATCATTTTGAATTTTGGTTTCATAATACGGCAATTTCCACACCATGATGCCGAATATTGTACCACAACTGTTTCGTTTGAATTTACAATTTCAGCTAAATTATCTTGTTCTATTTCTGTAAACATTTTTTTTTATTTTCAATTAGACAATATGTCAATGTGCCAATTATTGTCTAATCGACACATTGATAATTGACATATTATTTTAGTGTGAAGCTAAATAAGCAGCAGTAGAGTTTCTATCTGCACTCATAGCGTCTTTTCCTTCTTCCCAGTTAGCTGGACAAACTTCACCTTTAGTTTGAACGTGTGTATAAGCATCAATTAATCTTAAGTACTCGTTTACGTTTCTTCCTAATGGCATATCATTAACGCTTTCGTGGAATACTTTTCCATCTTCGTCAATTAAATAAGTAGCTCTGAAAGTTACATTTGATCCTTCTAAGATTTCATCATTTAAATCTTCGTTGTAAACCCATTCAGCATCTAAAATATCTAAAGCAGCAGCTAAATTTCTTGTAGTATCAGCTAATAAAGGATAAGTTACACCTTCAATTCCACCATTGTTTTTTGCTGTGTTTAACCAAGCAAAGTGAACTTCGTTTGTATCACAAGATGCACCAATTACCATGGTGTTTCTTTTTTCAAACTCACCTAAAGCTGCTTGAAAAGCATGTAATTCTGTAGGACATACAAAAGTGAAATCTTTTGGGTACCAAAATAAAACTACTTTTTTCTTGTTGTTTACCGCTTCTTCTAAAACGTTAATTCTTAAATTATCTCCCATAAAAGAGATAGCGTCTACTGTAATGTTTGGGAATTTTTTTCCTACTAATGCCATTTTATTTCTATTTAAATTATTAATTAAATTTCTAGTACAAAAATACAAATAAAAAAACCACAACTATAGTTAAGTCA
>CAZCIV010000216.1:1526-4996 GCA_964498595.1 uncultured Flavobacterium sp. | reverse complement strand
ATTGGGTGTAAGTTTCCTAATAAAACTACATCCGAATTTTTATACGCTTGTGGCACAACTGGATTAAAATCAGCCAAAACGTTTAATTCGGTAACTAAAGTGTCGCGAGAATTTAAATCGTTGTGGTATTTTCCACTCCAAAAGAAAGTTTTTCCTCCTTTTACGATTTCGATTCCTTCGATATTTACTCCTTTACTTTCTAATAAATCTAAATATTCCTTTGGAAAATCTTCTCCAACCACAGAAACTACTGCTGCATCTACATTAAAAAAGTTAGACGCTAAACCAATATATGTGGCAGCTCCACCTAAAATTTTATCTGTTTTCCCGAAAGGCGTTTCAATAGCATCAAAAGCTACTGTTCCTACTATTAATAGTTTGTTCATTAAATTGAATTTGAAATAAGGTGCAAAGATAAGTTTTTGTTTAGAAGTTTAAAAGTTTATGAGTTTAAAAGTTTAAAAGGTTAAGATTGTTAGAGTTTTGAGTTGTTTTTTGTAGATTTGAAAAAACTAGAAATGAAATATTTTAAAAAACTAACTTTAATTGGCTTAATTGTTTCATTATACTTTATTCAAGTTTCTTATAATGGTAAACCAAGCGAATCTTTAGGGAGTAGTTTTAAGAATTTTATAAATGAAGGACATTTTTTTGATATATACTTAATCTACTTTATTCTTAATCTGTCATTTATTTTATGGTTTTTAAAATCCAAAAAAAGATATTCTTTTTTATTTATTTTAATTCCAATGCTAATTTGGTATTATTGGAAGATTACATATGAAGGAATTATTGATATAAACTTGTATTTAAAAAGCTCTATACCCTATCTTTTATTCAGTTTTTTATCATTATTTATTGGAATTTATAAACCAAAAAAATAATCTACAACAACTTCCCTTCTTCTCTTTCGTAAAATTCATCAACAGACAATTTTTCTTGTTGTGAAGCCATAACGGCTAATTCATCGCAACGTTCGTTTTGAGGATGATTGTTATGTCCTTTAATCCATTGAAAATCTACTTGGTGTTTTCGGTACACTTTTAAGAAACGCATCCACAAATCTGGATTTTTCTTGGCTTTGAAGTTTATTTTTTCCCACTGAAATACCCAACGCTTTTCCACAGCATCCACCACATATTTCGAATCGGAAACGACTAACACTTTGGTTTTTGGGTTTTTTAATTTTTCTAAACCTACAATTACCGCTAATAATTCCATTCTATTATTGGTCGACAATCTAAAACCTTCGTAAAATTCTTTTTTATAAGGCGTTCCCACCATTTCCATGACCACGCCATAACCCGCTGGTCCAGGATTTCCCTTGGCAGCGCCGTCTGTGTATATGTGGACTTCGTGTGACATAATTTGAATTTAGAATTTATTATCTTTTAAACATATAAGCCATATAAGCTTTTAAAAAAAAGCAACTTGAAAATATAAGTTCATAAAAGATTTTAATTAATTATGACGATTTCTTTAATCTGTGTTCCAAAAATTTCAATTTAGAACTTCAGAAATAATTATTGGAAAATATTGATGTTCTAATTCATGTACTTTTTGCGCAATTTCTTCCGCGGTTTTGCAATCTTCGATATTTACTGCTTTTTGAAAAATGAATTCACCTTCATCGTAATGTTCGTTAACGTAATGAATCGTAATTCCGGTTTCTTTTTCATTATTTTCTAAAACAGCTTGATGCACATTCATGCCATACATACCTTTTCCGCCATATTTTGGCAACAACGCAGGATGAATATTGATTACTTTTGGATATTCCTTTAATATTGACTCGGGAAATTTTAGAAGAAATCCAGCTAAAACGATTAAATCAGGTTGAAATTGGTGCAATTGTTCCAACACAAAACCTTCATTTAATTGCATTTTATTAAAAACCACTGAAGGAATGTTATGATTTTTTGCGCGATCTAACACTTTGGCTTCTGGTTTATTAGAAAAAATGGCAACTACTTTTCCAATTTCGCTATTTTTAAAAAACTTAATTATTTCTTCTGCATTAGAACCATTTCCGGAAGCAAAAAGCACAATATTCTCCATTTTAGTATAAATTTCTATCCACAAAAAAAAGAATAATAATTGGTAAAAAATAAAAAAAAGAAGCCTTTGTGAATATTTTTTTTTATTTTCGTAGTCACATTTAGTAACAAAAAGGTGGTTTTAAAATAAAGTTTTTTATTTTTGCCAACAAATTAAATTAAAAATTAAAGATTATGTCAGACATTGCATCAAGAGTAAAAGCGATTATCGTAGACAAATTAGGTGTTGACGAAAACGAAGTTGTAACAGAAGCAAGCTTCACAAATGATTTAGGAGCTGATTCATTAGACACTGTTGAGCTTATTATGGAGTTCGAAAAAGAATTTGATATTCAAATTCCAGACGACCAAGCTGAAAACATTGCTACTGTAGGTCAAGCTATTTCTTACATCGAAGAAGCTAAAAAATAATAAATAAATTACCCGTGTGCTTATTTTAGCATACGGGTTTTTATTATTTTAAAGAAAATT
This sequence comes from uncultured Flavobacterium sp., assembly GCA_964498595.1. Taxonomy (GTDB): domain Bacteria; phylum Bacteroidota; class Bacteroidia; order Flavobacteriales; family Flavobacteriaceae; genus Flavobacterium. The sequence continues at coordinate 2,468 of CAZCIV010000216.1, read as the reverse complement.
AGACTATTTTTGATTGAATTTCAATCACAATATATTGAAATACCCTTGTCTCTTTACTACTAATAATTAAAGAATACACGGGTATTATTTGTTTAAACGATTTTTTAAAAATTAGAATATGCAATTAAAGCGTGTTGTTGTAACAGGTCTTGGAGCATTAACCCCTATCGGAAATACTCTTCAAGAATATTGGGACGGTCTTGTGAACGGAAAAAGTGGCGCTGCCCCTATTACTTATTACGATACTGAAAAGCATAAAACCAAATTTGCTTGTGAGATTAAAAACTTCAATGTAGAAGATTTTATCGACAAAAAAGAGGTTCGCAGAATGGATAAGTTTGCTCAATATGCTATTGTTGCAAGTGATGAAGCCATCAAAGATGCTGGTATTTCCTTAGAAAATGTAAACAAACATAGAGTTGGAGTTATTTGGGGAGCAGGTATTGGAGGTTTACAAACGTTCCAAGACGAAGTAATGAATTATGCCGCTGGTGATGGAACACCGCGTTTTAATCCATTCTTTATTCCAAAAATGATTGCAGATATTGCTCCTGGACACATTTCGATGCGAAATGGGTTCATGGGACCAAACTATACTACGGTTTCTGCATGTGCTTCTTCGGCAAATGCTTTAGTAGATGCCTTCAACTACATCCGTTTAGGAATGTGTGATGTTATTGTTTCTGGTGGTTCAGAAGCAGCCGTAACTATTGCAGGTATGGGTGGATTTAACTCGATGCAAGCTTTATCAACTAGAAACGATAGTCCTGAAACCGCATCAAGACCTTTTGATGCTACTCGTGATGGATTCGTTTTAGGGGAAGGTGCAGGTGCTTTAGTATTAGAAGAGTACGAACATGCGATTGCGCGTGGTGCTAAAATCTACTGTGAAGTAGGTGGTGGTGGTTTATCTTCAGATGCGTATCACTTAACAGCTCCACA
>CAZCIV010000216.1:0-1426 GCA_964498595.1 uncultured Flavobacterium sp. | reverse complement strand
TAAAATACGAAAAAACTCCCGTTCTCAAGAAGACGGGATTTTTTTTGAAAAAATTACGAAAATCCTTGGTTTTCAACCCAAAGAATTAAAATATTACAAAAAAGCATTCACCCATCGCTCAGCTAATAAATTGGATGAAAAAGGAAATCCTTTTAATTATGAGCGTTTAGAATTTCTTGGTGATGCCATGTTGGGAAGTGTTATCGCAGCTCATTTGTACAACGAAGTTCCTTCGGGCGATGAAGGCTATTTAACAAAAATGCGTTCGAAAATCGTTAGTAGAGAGCATTTGAATGAACTAGGTCGTGATTTTAACTTAGTAAGTTTTGTAGAAAGTAAAGTCAATTCTAGTCAGTTTGGCGAAAATATTCACGGAAATTTGTTTGAAGCATTTATTGGTGCTATTTACTTAGACAAAGGCTTTACCTATTGCGAAAAATTCATCCAAAATAAAATCATTAAACAATATGTAGACATTGCCAAATTGGAAGGTAAGGTTATCAGTTACAAGAGTTTAATAATCGAATGGTGTCAAAAAGAAAAAGTACCATTCGCCTTTGATTTTATCGAAGATAACGGACAAGAAGGACAAAAATATTTCAGCGTAAAATTGTCGATTAACAACAAAATCGTTGCCAAAGCCAGAGCAACTTCTAAGAAAAAAGCGGAAGAAAAAGCAGCCCAAAGAGCCTATTTTGCCTTTCAAGAAAAAATTTCGAAAAAATAATTCCGCTACTCAAACGTTTGAGTTTATAAATTATCGTTAAGAACAGCTAAACAGCTAGTTTTTAATGATTTTAAACCTTATATTTACGACATAATTTTGGAAAATGGCCATTCATAAAATTCAAATAAACGATTTTATTTCAGATGATTATGAGTTAATCGCCATTCATTCATCTTTAGAAGATTACAAATTAGCGTATTGCTTAAACAAGGAATTGGGATTGCAGTTACAAAAAAATGATAACTATATAGAAATCGCCATTCCGGAAGGAAAAAGCGCTTTTGAAAATTTCGCTTTTGATGATGAAAAGAACGATGTAATTTGGACCCTAATCGAAAATAAAACCACGATTATCAATTCAAATAAACAAACAAGTTCGCTTTTTGAGCAAGTGGATATCACCGTTTTTTTACTTCCAGAATATAAAAAAGCAGATTATTTGATTAAAATTGAAAATATCGATTATGGCTTTGATGCCGATGAAATCATCGATTCCATATTGAAAATCAAAAATGTAACCACTGCTTATTCCGTTGATACAACAAACTTAAAATCAAAAAATAATTTAATTTTTTAATTAAAAATGCCGACAAACAAAAAAACTAAAATTGTAGCTACGCTAGGTCCTGCCTGTAGTACAAAAGAAGTGCTTAAAAATATGGTGGATGCTGGAGTTAATGTCTTCCGAATTAACTTTTC